>JAJYLM010000134.1 GCA_021787655.1 bacterium | reverse complement strand
AAGACCGAAGGATTGATCAGCCTCTGGTTGGGACGCGGCGACCCATACCCTGCATGTGTACCCCTCGCTCATTGCATAAAATTCCTTATTGCTCAAACGTATTTTTCGGGTTTACTGCAGTCCGGTGATGACCGGGACCAGTCATGTGCCGGCCTGTACGCAGCATGGACTATCACCGGACACTGTGCTACAGTTCTCTCGTATGACGCCCGTGATGGACCATATCTATAACCTTTCCGTAAAAATAGGGAAACGTGGTACTGCCACAGAGGGGG
Organism: bacterium; assembly: GCA_021787655.1. GTDB lineage: Bacteria > JAMCPX01 > JAMCPX01 > JAMCPX01 > JAMCPX01 > JAJYLM01. Next base: position 5,713 of record JAJYLM010000134.1, on the reverse strand, counting down.
AATACCGGGCGCGGGAGTATATCGGCACTGCGTTGAGCAGTATGGGTATACAAAGCTCTGTCGAGGAATTCAGAACAATAACATCTTTTTCTTACCCCTACATGATCATCTACCTTATCAGTGTCGCAGGTGCATTGTCCCTTTTGCTGCACTGGCCGGTTGCTGCGATCGTCCTGACCGGCACCGGCGCAGCAACCTTCTTTCTCGAGAACACGTCATTTGAACTCGTTGCGTTTCTGCTGCCGAAGAAGCTGTCGGCCAATGTCATAGGACACATTCCGGCTGCGCAGCAGCCGAAGCACAGGCTCATCATCACCGCGCATTACGACTCTTCCCGGTCGGGCATCATGTTCTCGCCGAAGTTCGTCAGGGGCTTCAGGAATACATTCATCGGCCTCGTCATCTCACTGTTTTCAATGTTTATCCTCACGGCGATGGCGTGGGTCACCGGTGTGGAATGGCTGAAGGTCCTTGTCGTCATCCTGGCGCTCGATCCCCTGGTCACGGTCGTCCTGCTGCTGCACCGGGAGCTGCGGGGAGAATATACGAATGGCGCAAACGACAATGCATCCGGGGTCGGCGTGCTGCTGGGCCTGGCGGAGAAATTCAGCCGGGAGCCGCTCGGTTCCACCGAGCTCTACCTCGTTGCAACCGGGGCGGAAGAGGTCGGCATGGCCGGTATGGAATCGTTCCTGAAAAACCACCAGCAGCTCTGCGGCGACGCACGAATAATCAACATAGACAACTGCGGCACAGGAAACGTCTCGTACATCGTTGAGGAAGGCATGATGAAGAAATACGCGGCTGACCACGGGATGGTTGCCCTTGCAGACAGGCTCAGGCAGACGAGGTTCGATCAGGTCGGACCCCGGGTATTTACGACCATGTCCACGGATGCGCTCGTACCGCTCGCGAGAGGGTACAGGGCAATGAGTATCATGGCGTTTGATCAAGAGGGCATGCTGCCCAACTGGCACTGGGAAACAGATGTTTTTGAGAATGTACAACCTGCTACTGTTACCCTGGCGTATGAATTTGCGTCAGGACTGATACAGGAAACCGATGCACAGGAATAATACGGCAAACCGCAGCACCGCTCTGCCGGTCAGGGAAGCACCTCGTATACCTTGAGCAGCTTCTCCTTGCCTTTGACCGTTATTTCACCCACCAGTTTTGTCGGTATTTGTGATTGAATAGAATTGTTTGTTGCACTCGAAATGAGAATCTGACCGGCGTCTGCCCGTGCCTGCAGCCGGGCAGCCGCATTCACGCAGTCGCCGATAATGGTATATTCGAGCCGCTGTGCAGACCCGACCATAATGCCGGTTACCGGACCTGTATCGATGCCTATCCTCAGAGAAATCGGTATCCTGCTGTTCCCGGCCCTGATCCACGCGAACAACTGCAGTGCTGATCGTATTGCCCTGTCCGGATCGTCAGGATGGGATAGGGGTGTGCCGAAGACAGCCATGAAGCCGTCACCGAGGAACTTGTTCACCGAACCGCCGTTTTCAAGGACCACGGTGGTTGCCCGGTCGAAAAACGCCCTGAGGAGCTGTGCTATATCGCCCGGTTCGTTCTTTTCCGTCAGCGACGTGAATCCAACGATGTCCGCAAACATGACAGTCGTCCTCTCAACGGTCTGGACGTTCCACATCCCGGCGGGGTTGTTCTTGATCATATCCAGCATACCTGCGACTGCCTCGATCGGGACCAGCCTTTTAATCTGATCCGCGATCGTCCGTTCATCCGCGATCTGCCGGGTTAACCGTTCGCGTGCAACGTGCAGCGCGAGGAGGTTCGCCATGATGGTCACAAAGTTCAGGTGATCCTCATTGAACGGCGTGTGGTCAAGCCTGCGGTCCGCATACAGTGCCCCGAAGATGTGCTCCTTTTCCCAAATCGGGGCGCAGACCGCTGAATTGATGCCCATGTTCTGAATGGTGCGGTCATTGGCGAACCTGTTGTCGATGCCGGTATTTTTCACGAGGAGGCCGGCCCTGTTTTTTATGGACCGATCGAGGATGGCAGAGCTTATGCCCCTGATACCGGGCCCGGGATCGCGGTTGGCTGCCATGAGTTCGAGTTCGCCGGTTTTTTCGTTTGCAATAAGGATGGCGCCGTACTCGGCCTTGATGGCATCGCAGACCAGCGATACGATCCGCGCCGGAAAACTGACCGGGTCGGTTGCATAAATCGTTTCGCGCAGTGCGGAAAATATCGTGTCGAAGTAGACATGATTGAGGAGCGACGGAGAGGCTGCAATGGCGTCGAGCTCGTGCGCCGGGATCTCCCGTATGGTCGTGAACGCGTCATCATGGAATACAAAGACGACGCTTCCGGCCGTTATCCTGTCCTGGTCCCGGAGCCTTGTACTCAGCGTGATCTTTTCTCCGTTGAGCAGCGTTCCGTTCGAACTGCCGTTGTCCGAAAGGTAGTATCCATCCTGTTCCCGCTCAATAAGAAAGTGGTTCCTGGAAACGCCCGGATCGATGATGGCGATATCGTTGGAAGGGAGCCTGCCTGCGCTGACCCTTTCCTTCTCTATCGTGTAGATTGTCCTGTTCTGGTCGCCTTTGTATATCGTGGAAAGCGAAGCCATCGGGCGCGGATCAGAGCAGTAAGAACGCGTAGCACAGCGCGTTGATTGCGGATAAGGCGATCGCGCTCCTGAGGTAACCGCCGCCTTCGTTCAGCGGACTGCGACGCAGGAGGAGGAGGAGAACGGCAGACATCAGGAGGCTGAGCAGCGTTAACAGCATCCCTGCCTGGAACGCGGGATGCAGGACCCACCGTGGAATGAATCCTGCATGCATAAACTGCAGACCGGTCAGGATAAAGACGAGCGGTCCTGCGGCAATGCTTATCAGCGGCAGCACGATGAGTGCATGGAGGGTTTTGATGGCAGGATCCGGGATGACCATCTGTTTGCCGCACTTCTCGCACTGCTCCTTTGTGTCCTGCTGGTATCCGCACCACGGGCAGACGGATTTTATCGTCCTTCTCGATATCTGCGCCTGGTTCAGTATCGCGTTGTGAAGCGATACTCCTTCCATCTCCGAATCCCTCATGTCCGCATTGCTCAGGTTCGCACTGCTGAAATCACCGGAAGAAAAGACGCTTGACCGCATGATCGCACCCGACAGGTTCGCCTCTTTAAACACTGCCCTCGTTGCAATGGCCTGACTCAGGATCACGCCCTTCATATTTGCCATAGAAAAATGGGTGTTTATGCAGGATGCGTGGGACATGCCGGATCGTTCCAGGGTTGAACCTGTGAAAACAGCATTATCCAGTTTCGCATAGTCCATAATGGCACCGGAAAGCTGTGCATATTCAATTTGAGAACCTTCGAGGTTCGCCCCCCGCAGATTCGTGTCGGTCAGGTTGATGTTGTTCATCTGCGCAGAGGTGATGACAGCCTCCGACATGTCCAGCCCCGAAAGATTCAGATTGCGGAGGTCGCTCGAGGGCATGAATACCTTTCTGAGTGAGACACCCGCAAGCAGCGCTTTCTGGATGGTGGTGCCTTTCAGGGTCGCTCCCGAGAAGTCCGCACCGCGGAGGTCCGACTCCGAGAGGTCTGCCGACTCAATATTCGCATTCACGAAACTTGACCGGAATAACAAGGCCTTGTTCAGGCGGACACCGGGTGCACGTATCATGTCGAATGTTGCTTCTTTGCCGTTGATACCGGTGAGGGTGGCCTTCGCCATCTGGCAGCCGGTAAAATTCGAATGTTCGAGTGTTGCGGCCGACAGGTTTGCCTCCTGGAGGTTGGCACCCGAAAAGTTTGCATTCCTTACATCCGCCTTCATCAGATTTGCACCCTGGAGGTTTGCTGACTTGAGCGACGTCCCTGCAAGCCGCGCTTCGGTGATGATGCAGAACGATAAGTCTGCATTGTCGAGAACTGCATCGGACAGATCTGCACCGGACAGGTCCGAGTTTCTCATCTTGATATGATTGAAGTTGATACCCTTGAGGTTCTCGCCCGCGAGTTTCACATTCGAAAGCTCCAGGGGCTTGTCTTTCTGATCTGCTATGTGTTGTATCAATTCGTCGCGGGTCATGGCATATTTTTACAATAAGTATGCAACAATTGCAAGCAGATTAGAATAAAGCCGCATTGTGTAAGTGATCTGTAAGTGATGCTATGATAGGATACACCTGAATGAAACAAAGAATTGGAAAAAAGGGCATTGTTGCTTGACAATTTCAATAATTTTGATAGGTTGCATTTAAAGGGTATCTGTAAAAAAAGAAAAGGGTGGCTTATGAAAGGAAAGAAATTAACAGTACGATCCTTGATAATAGGTGTGGCTTTATTTTTCTCATCCGTTACAGCGTCACACGCACAGCAATATGTAAGTCAAGGTGCATGGGCTGTTGGATTGGTGCGGGGGCTTGGCTGGGAGGCGGACGGTATACCCCAGCAGCCGACGCTGCAGGACTATTTTGACCTGCTCTCAGGAAGGAATTTCATTACTGTAAACCTGGGGGATTATAAGACGAGACTGGGAGTACTTCCGGACACTATAACCTACAACATCGTTGTTCAACACAGCGGAAGATACCGGCTCATAGCGTACGTGTATGGAAATCCTCTCATGTTTACGATAGATAATCAGCCGACTGCATCCTCGACGTTAACAAACGGCTGGAATTACGAAGACATGGGCACTTTCGTCTTGAAGCGGGGAATACACAAATTAAGTATAACGATTCCGAAGGGTGGATCTGTCAACGCACTGTACTTGAGTTCGTACGCTGAAAATGCAATTCAGCCGCAGGGCGGGTGGATAGCCAACAAGGCACTCGATTACGGAACAGAGGCAAGGACAATGGCGATGGCCATGAACAGTACTGGCCAGCTTCCGGTCAGATTGCAGCTGCCGTCTGCCATACGGGCGGGTCAGAACGTTCGTGAATTCATATTTCAGGCACCGTCAGACCCGGTCATCAATTTCAATATGTCATTTCCCGGGCCTTCAAAGGGGTACGTGATGGTGGACAATTCGATCGTCATGACATACAACACCGCTGATGAACCGGACTTTCAGGTAAACCTGAAGGCTATAGATCTTGCACAGGGACAGCATATCGCTTACTTGAAGGTCTTGTCCGGACAACTACCCGCGTCCTTTATTATCAATCAGCACAACGATACGCCGGATGCGTATGTTGCACTCATGCGGTCGAAAGGGTTCTCCATGGGATTTGCCTACCAATATGTTCCTCTCCAGAATGCGCAGGCTTCGTTGGGAAACTTTATCGTTCAGGTAACCAAGAACAAACCTTCTGCTGTTTCCCTGGCAGCGATGCCGGTTGTGAAAGAGACGGAATTGCCGTCGCAGCGGGCGTTGCGGACATACAAGGAATCCATAAGCCCGATGAGGCCGTTCGAATAAGCTGTCATGAAACATTTCCTGCTCGTTCATATTCTTATAGCCGGGATAGTACTGACTTCACAGGGTGGAGCTGGAGCGAATACCCTTATTTACGCAACACCCGGGTTCAATCTGGTCCGGGGTACGATCATCGCTGTTGCTCCGTTTCAAAACCTGACGAAGGCACAGTTTGCAGGGAATGCCGTATCGAACGATCTTGCAACAACGTTTGCCCAAAGCAGGTTATTCAGGGTTTACGGTGGCAACCTGTTTACGATCAGGATGCCGTATGCAGGCTTGAATCCCGCACTTCCGGTCGACCG
>JAJYLM010000133.1 GCA_021787655.1 bacterium | reverse complement strand
TTACCACGATAGCGGCAACCGCGATCTGCGGATCCTTGACCGGGGCAATACCGACAAACCACTCGTAGTCACCCTCGGGGTCATCTCCGTGGATGGAACCGGTTTTTCCTGCAACGGCGATGTCGGCAAGGATGTACCTTCCCCTCCTGTTGAAGAATGCCCTCCGTGACGTGCCTTTGGTTATGGTCAGCCGCATCATCTCTATGAGCTCGCGTGCAGTCGCCGGTGAGATGATCTGTTTTCTGTGCTGGGTTGCGCTGCCAAAGCCTTCGAACGGCACGCACATCCTGCCGTTACTGGCGATCGCCTGGGCAATGAGTGCTGCATGGAACGGACTCAGCGTCGTATCGGGGTTCAATCCTGCCCCTGTCTGGGCAATGTCAACGTTATTACCGTCCACGTTCGCCCTGCTGATGTGAATAAAGGACGGCCCCAGGGACTTGTTAAAATAGAAGCGGTCCAGATAGGACTGGAAATTATCGTCACCGATCTTGTACAGGGCAAGTTTTCCGAAAACCGGATTGTTCGATTTGGCGAGGGCCATGGAAAACGTGATGCTGTGCCGTCCGTCATCATAGCCGTTGGTCAATGCCCGAATGCTCTGTGTTGCGTTACGGGAGTCAAAGTAGAAGAGCGCATAGGGCGGAATATGCTGCAGTTCGATTGCCGCGGACGCTGTCACCAGTTTTATCAGGGAGGCTGCGGGATAGGTCTTGAAGGCGGAGAAACCGGGCCCCTTGCTGACAACGGCGATGGGTGTGCAGGTCTTGACATCGATGGCAACAACAGCCCCGTACTGTACCCGGTATGCCTCCATGGTACGCCGGATCCACCGGGCCACAACATTGTCCGGCAGCTGCACGTGCCCGGGACTCCGTAATTCCGCATGTATCGGCGCGGTCTGCACAGGCATGGCTGCAGTCGGGGTGATGGCCGATGCAGATTTTACCGGCTGCGGCGATAGCTGTTTCCCGGGAGACGGAATTCTTTTTATGACAATGTACAGGACGATGCCTGCAAAAACCATGACGGACAACAAGAGAAAGGGGACATAGTTGCGCCGTCCGCTCCGCCGGAGGGATTTAAGATAGTTTTTTTGATACGATCGCCAGCCCATTATATCAGAGGTACGGTTCCAGCATTGTATTGGAGGTGATCAGATAAGCAAGCATCCGCGCATGATCGCTGTAGCGCCTGATGACGCTGCCGAGGGTTGACGGATTTTCCCTGAGATGGCTGAGCAGCAGCTTTGTATCGAGAATGACATTGCGCTGTTTTCTGGTCATGCCGTAGTAGCCAGACAAATTCGTAATGTCGTTCGGGGTGCGGTGCAGAAACAGCACCGTGAGCATCAGCAGTTTTCTGTCCTTGGAATCGAGGCGCTGTTCCAGCTGTATCTTTCCGAAGACGTCCCTGATATCGTCGAGTACCCCGGGATCGGTTATGATATCGTGCAGGACTCCCAGTTCGTAGGCTCTCCTGATCACCGGGAACGGCTGCTCCTCTGCAAGGTACAGGTTAATCTCCTTGATACACCGCTGTCCGCTGACCGTCTTCAGTGCATTACCCGATACCGCGGTCTTCAGGTGCCTGAGCGTCTGCTCTTCAATGGTAAAACCAAACCTCGATTCAAAGCGTATGGCGCGGTAGATACGGGTCGGGTCGTCGAGAAAACTCTTCGGGTGTAAAATCCGTATCACGGATGACTGCAGGTCCGTATAACCATGGAAAGGATCGATCAATTCTTCCTCGTGGCCCGGCGCCAGCCTGACTGCCATGGCATTGATGGTAAAGTCCCTCCTCGACAGGTCCTGCACAATATCCGGTGCCGCCTGAACACGCGGCAGTGCGCCGGGGTGCTCGTAGCGCTCACTCCTCATGGTCGCAACGTCGATGTGCAGGCCCCCGTGCAGGGCGATAGATGCCGTCAGCCGCTCCTTGTACAGGGTCAGAACGCCGCCGGTCCTGCCGGCGAGGAATGCCGCAAACTTCAGTCCATCCTCCCGCACCACAATGTCGATATCGATCGTATTCCTGTGCAGCAACAGGTCTCTGAGAGGGCCGCCGACAAGATAGAGGTCTGTCTTGGTTTCCTCCGCCGCTTTCACGATAGCTGCAAGGTGCTCCTGCACTTCCCTGCTCAGATTCTTGATAGTCTTTTCCAAAGGAACTTTCATGGAATAGTGTGCCGGATTGGAGATTCAATACCGGATCAGAATATTATTATACCTATACGTCATTGCAGTGATACCCGTCAACAGCCATCCCCGCGTTCTGGTTCTGGCATAGTCATCGTCCTTTCCACGTTACCATCCTCATTCCTGCGTGCCCAGCTGTCCGGATGAGTGTTTCCTTCTGTCATCGGCGTTCACGCAAGTAATAATGTATTTTGACCCCAATGCTGCCAAGCGTCAAGGGAATTTTGCACCGAACCGGAGGGCATGGTCAGACTTTTTACCGATCGTTGCATTGACAGAAAGGAGGTTTTAGGCTGTTCTTGAGAGAGCGGTACGAATCAGGCCGGAACGAATCAAGCCGGAACAAATCAAGATAGACGGTTACATTCATACCAAGGAGGTACATACGATGCTGTTACTCTCAGGAATGTTAACGGTGGCTGTCATCATAGGTGTGCTGCTTATGCGTTTTCACAGGGTCTCAAAAAGCCGGAGAGCCGCTCTCCATCCTGCTTCCGGCGATGCTACGGATGCAACGGCAGCCGCACATGAAGGAGCGGCAAAATCGCTCCCGGTATTGGATCAACAAGACCTCGGGGATGCGCACCGGGGGCTGATCGCCGTTCCGTCAGGTACGGTAACGGCAAAGAACGGTTCTGTTATCTGGGATTTTGATCGGTTCAGCTTTGTCGATGGTGAAGCACCTGTCACGGTCAATCCAAGTCTTTGGCAGCACGCGACACTGAACAGGTTGAGCGGCTTATTCAAAGTTACCGAAGGCGTCTATCAACTGCGGGGATTCGATACTGCGAATCTTGAACTCATCGAGGGCAAAACCGGATGGATCGTCATTGATCCCCTGTCATGCCGCGAAACCGCACAGAGAGCAATGGCATTTGCCCGGCAGCACCTGGGCAACAAGCCCGTTTCTGCGGTCATCTTCACCCACAGCCATGTCGACCATTTCGGCGGTGCACTCGGCGTTGTATCCGCAGAAGAAGCACAGCACAGCAGACTGCCGATTGTAGCTCCGGCCGGTTTCATGAAAGAGGCGACCAGCGAAAACATCCTTGTCGGACCTGCCATGGGTCGCCGTGCAACATGGCAGTTTGGACAGTACCTGGCAGCATCCGAGCGGGGACTGGTGGACAGCGGTATCGGGAGTACGCTCGCCTTCGGCGACATCGGAATCCTGGCCCCGACAGTCAGTGTCGGCCAGCCATACCAGGAACTGACCCTTGACGGAATCCGCTTTACCTTCCAGAATGTCCCGGACACTGAAGCACCTGCCGAAATGGCATTCTACCTTCCCGACTTCAATGCCTACTGCGGCGCCGAGCTCATGAACCAGACCATGCACCAGATCCTTACCCTACGGGGGGCAAAATGCCGCGACGCCCTGCGCTGGGCAGGCCACATCGATGAAGCACTGGTACACTTCGGACAGGCAGACATATACTTCGGCGTTCACAACTGGCCTGTCTTCGGCAATGCGCGGATTGTTACGTTCATGAAAAAACACCGCGACGTTTACAAATACATTCACGATCAGACCGTTCGGATGATCAATGCGGGAATGAAACCTGACGAGATTGCTGCAGCGATCGAGCTGCCCTCATCGCTTGCCCGGTTCGCCGGCGTCCGGGGTTACTACGGCACCGTCAGCCGCAATGCCCGCGCAGTGTACCAGTATTACCTCGGCTGGTTCGACGGCAACCCGGCACACATGGACCCGCTTCCCCGTCAGGATGCGGCCAGGCGCTATGTTGCTCTGATGGGAGGTTCGGAACGCGTCGTTGCTCTTGCAACCGAGGCTTTCGGACAGGGAGAATACCGGTGGGCTGCCGAACTTTTGAACCATGTCGTGTTCTCGGACCAGGATAACGGACCCGCACGTGAATTGCTGGCGCGCACCTATGACCAAATGGGGTACAGTGCTGAATCCGCCATCGACCGTAACACCTATCTGATGGCGGCGATGGAATTACGGTCCGGGAAAAATATGCCGGGAGCGGACCCTGCCAGGGCAGCCGATCTGCTTGCACAGATGCCTGCTGAGTACTTCCTTGTTTCCATGGAGGCAGCCCTGAACGGACCCGCTGCAGAAAACCATACGATGAAGATCAACCTCGTCTTCAGTGATACCGGAGAATCCTTTGTGCTCTGGATCGAGAACGCTGTGCTGCACCACCGCACCGCAGCGCCTGATAAAGATGCAAACGCCACGTTGACCATCACGAGGAAGCTTTTGATCAAGGTACTTACCGGAGATGCAGGGATAAAAGATCTCATCGGAGACGATGTTTCAGTTGCCGGCAGCAGACTTGATCTGATCCGGTTCCTCTCACTGTTCAAAAAACCTGTACGCACGTTTCCCATCGTAACGCCGGCTCAGTGATCTCCGCATCGGATATTTAGATATACCTTGAAAGTCTTCCCAACGCTCAATCCAGCGCTGCGCCGCCACCCTCGGTATCGTGCAGCGCTGAAGTGCTGTAATTTTTAATCAACCTGAAATTCAAATACAACAAAAGTACCATGCCGTAGAACGGGAGGGAATAGAAGGTCATTCTGTAAAAGAAACTTTCCGGATTGCCCGGAATGATACCACGAACGATAGAAAGTACTTTTAGAAAATAGACAGAACTGGTATCAATCGATATAAAAAACAACCCCGTTAAGAATAAAACGACCTCGGAGATAGTTCTTTTCTGAAGAAGTTCTTTTGCAAAAACAATTAACGGCAGTAATAAAAGTGTCAGGTAATGATTCCAGCAGAGAGGTGATACAAGCAGAGATACGACGATAAAAACAGAAAATCCGAGGTCATTATCGTAGCGATACTTTCTAATACTCAACGCGCTATAGAATAAAAGCAAAGCCACAGCGATCGCGAGAAATATGTTTTTGAGTACATAATTTTCAGATGCTGCAAATGTCCCGGTTATGTAATACGCCTTAACGGATAAAAATAGCTTTGCAAAATAACCGTTGATAGAAAGGTTACCGATATCCGCTCCGGAATATTTCGAATCTGCCGGCAATATTGTAAATAGAAAATGAAAGACGTCATACTTTGTCAGAATTAAAGTGATCACCATGATAATGACGATTCCGGCAATCGATGACCAAAAGAGCTTATACTTCTTTTCGAAGAGAAAATAGAGAAGCAAAAGTCCCGGGTAAAACTTCAGCATTGTTGCAAGTGTAATGAATATTCCGGCAAGTAAATCTTTGTGTTTCTTGTAGAGATACCACCCGGCGCTGACAAACAATGCTACAAGGACAGAAACCTGGCCGACAGCAACGTTTGCCTGAAAAGGAGGCCATGCCAATATAAACAAAGACAGCAGGGGCACATACATCAATGAAGCATCCTCCGCCTTCATCAATAATAGACTTATAGCGAACGAACAAAGAATAGTTATTGCGCCCCATATTACCGCAGCATTATGAAAACTGAAGAGCCACAGCGGGTAGAGGAGTAGTGCAGTAAACGGAGGATGGGCATTGAGATGATTGATCTGCGGATTTACCGCACCTCCGCTGCTCGCAAGAAGATTCCTATACATAGTTACGAAATCAGGCGGATACAATGTTTTGCCGGCAAGAAGTTGTCTGCCTGCAATGTAGTCCTGCGGGAAGTCATACGGTAGTGTTGTGCCTATGAAAAACGCAGTTTTGAGTTCAGGAAGCCGGATAAAGAAATAAGCGATCACGATGATGCTGACTATCACATAAAAAACTATGCTTTTTATTCTTAGAGTATCCATAAGATAAAAGGTATTTTGTAACAGTATGGCTTAAAGGAAAGTGGATGTCAAAAAAATAGCTCAGACGTTGTACTGCGTGAATAC
>JAJYLM010000006.1 GCA_021787655.1 bacterium | reverse complement strand
CGGTCTCATCAATACGAAGCCCGGCCTCATGAAGGGTCTTCTCGATATACTCAGAATGATTCGGTTCGGGCGCTATGTGGGCCGCCGTGGACTGGGCAAGATCCAGGGTGCGAACAGGAAGGTGCCGCTCTCCGTGGAGCGGGCACGTACGTTTCACAAACTCAGGTACGAGCTGGCGAACAACAACCCGACCCCGGCTGTTTTCGTGTTCGATGTCCAGGGGCATCTGAGCCTCGGTGTCGATAAGGTCGTTGCCAACGGGATGCAGCCGATCATAGAGCAGGCACGGCTTCAGCTCCGGAAGCTCGAAGCCAGGGGCGGGAGCGATGAGAAAACCGGTAATTTCCTGCACGCAGTCATCATCAGCCTTGAATCTGCGCTGCACTATGCCGCTCGGTTTGCAGCGCTTGCCGAAACGATGAAACAAAAGACCTCTGACGTGAAAGAGAAGCAGCGTCTCGATACCATCGCCCGCAGCCTTGCCGCCGTGCCGGCGCACAAGCCCGCGACCTTTCATGAGGCGCTGCAGGCCGCATGGTTCACCGAACTGGTCGGGGAAATCCAATACGGTACGCACGACGTGTTTGCCGTCGGCAGGGCAGACCAGTACCTGTACCCGTATTACCGGAAGGACATGGATGAGGGCAGGCTGACCAGAGACCAGGCAATTGCGCTGATCCAGGAATTCTTCCTTAAGCTCGAGGCGAACGTCGAGCCCATACCCGAGATAGGCATGGAGACGAACGGTGTGTACGGAAACAGCCAGCACGTCGTGACCATCGGCGGACTGACGCCGGACAACACGGACGCCACGAACGAGCTGTCATACCTCATCCTCGATGCGTATGAACAGATGCGCGGTGCCGTGAACCAGCTTGCGGTCAGGATCCACGGGAACACGCCGCATGAATTCTTACGCCGTACCATCGAGGTCTTCCGGCGGACGAATGGTATCGCGATCTACAACGATGGCCCGATCATCGACGGCCTTCTTAGCGACGGCATGCGTGCTGAGGATGCCCGCGACTACGTCGTTGTCGGGTGTATCGAGATCACAGGACAGTCGGATACCCACGGCTGCGTCGGCGGTTATGAGATGGTTCTGCCGTCCGTACTGCTCCTGACGCTGTCCCGGGGCCGTACGCCGCCGCGGTTTATCGGCCAGATGGACGGCTACGATTCGGGCGACCCCTCGGGCTTTGCATCGTTCGGCGATTTTCTCGATGCATTCCGCAGGCAGCTTGTCCACCAGATCGATGTCCTGGTCACCGCTGCGGCAGGGAAGGACCGTGCCTATTGGGAAATGCTGCCTGCGCCCTACGTGTCTGCTCTTATGGACGATGCTGTCGAAAAAGGGACCGACATAACCGCCGGGGGAGCACGCTATGATTTTACCTCGATTGACCTGCGTGGGCTTGCGACGCTCGTGGATTCCCTGATGGCAGTCAAGACGTTTGTGTATGATCGGAAGACCGTCAGCCTGAAGAAGCTGATCGATATCTGTTCGAAAAACTTCGAGGGGTACGAGACGCTGCGGCAGCAGATCATCCATGATGCGCCGAAGTACGGGACGAACAACAGCGAGGCAGATGCACTGGCGCTCCGGGTGCTGGACATGGTCTCCAGCGAAGCCAGGAAACGCCGCAATGTCAGGGGCGGAAGGTTCAGGCCGTGCTATTACTCGTACGGCAACCACGTGATCGACGGGATTATGCTCGGTGCCACGCCCGACGGCAGGCGTGCTGGCGACCCCATTTCCAACGGCGTATCCGTCAGCAACCTTGCGGAACCATCGTTCGGGCCCACAGCCGTGATGATGAGCGTTGCGAAACTCCCTTCGCAGCAGACATCGGCGGGTCTGTCGCTCAACATGCGGTTTCACCCGTCTTTCATAGATACGGAGCAGGGGCTCGATGCATTCGCAGGCATGATCCGCACCTACTTCAGCCTGGGCGGCATGCATATTCAGCCCACCTTCGTTTCCACGCAGACCCTTCGGGACGCGCAGGTCCACCCGGAAAATTACCGTGACCTCATCGTCAAGGTCTCCGGATATTCGGCCTACTTCGTTGACCTCGGGAGATCCATTCAGGAGGACATCATAAACCGCTATGAATACACCTGACAGTACGCTCAGAGGCAGGGTGTTCGACATCTCCCGCGCATGCGTTCATGACGGGCCTGGGCTGAGGACCGTCGTTTACCTGAAGGGGTGCCGGCTCGATTGTCCCTGGTGTCATAATCCTGAAGGTAAATCCTTCGAACAGGAATTCTCGTTCGACCGGCAGCAGTGTATCGCAGCGAACATCAGCAGAAACGCATGTTCAGTCGAATGTCCACTCAGGGACACGGCAGGAGGTTCCGGCATGGAGAACATATCCGGGCGCGTTGCGGACGCATGTCCTCCGAAGGCGATCAAGACCGTTGGCAGGGACTATACAGCCGGTGAACTGGCCGGTGAAGTAACGGAGGACGAGGCGTTCTTCAGGCAGACAAGGGGAGGGGTGACATTCTCGGGAGGAGAACCCATGGCACAGCATGAGTTTCTGTTGTCGTGTGCTGCACTGCTGGGGCAGCGGCATATCCATCGTGTGCTGGAGACGTCCGGTTTCTGGAGCGGGAGTCTGGTGAAGGACGTAGCGCAGAACCTCGACATGGTGCTGTTTGATCTCAAGCATGTAGACTCTGACAAGTACAAAACCTACACGGGAGCAGACAACAGGCAGGTCCTGCAGAACCTGGAGCACCTGCTCAGGTCCGATATCGATGTTGAACTCGTTTTGACACTAATACCGGGGTTCAACGACAGCGAATTGGACATCATGTCCATTGCTGACTATCTCAGGACACTCAGCCGAAAGCCCCTCGTGCGGCTCCTGCCGTTCCACAGGCTCGCGGTTTCAAAAGAGCGGCTGTTCGGACGCGCCTATCCGTATGCCGGAAATCCTGCGCTGCCGGCGAATTTGCTGCCGGATACAGCACGGCTTTTTCAGGACTGCGGTATCGACGTACGGGTATAAGCATTTCTGACCGGGGCGGTGGCAACCACAAGAGGGCCATCACCGGCAGGCAGATCGGCACTTTCTACGCGAGCTTGTTTTCCTCAGCGTATTGTTCAAGCCCTTTGATCAGCGCCTTGAAATTCGACTGGATGAGCGAAAGGATGATGTTTGTGAACTCATCGACGATCTTTTTTCTTATCATCGCAGGGACGACGACGACGAACGGATACTGGTCGAAATTCAGGTAAATCTCCCCCGTGAATGTAATCGTCGTCTGCGTTCCGTCAGTCGTAAAAATGTCCTGTCCGCGGGCATTGATGCGCTCCTGAAAGATAAACGGATCATAGTTCCAGGTGCAGAGGTAACCGGTTTTCGACCATTCGCCCCGGTCTATCCATGCGATGTTCTCAAGTTTGATGAATTCTGAAAGTGTGGCAGGGAGTATGTTTCTGCCCTCCCATTTGTTCAGGGTGATAATCTTGTCCTCGGTCTCTGTCCGGTCAATCAGGGATATGCTCCTGACGTCAGGCATGTAGCGGACAAGCTTGTAGAGATCGTCCCGGAGCGTTTTATAGACGAGATCGATCGGAAGTTTTGTCTTCAATGCATAATCAAACTGCATGCTCCTCCCCCTGTTTGGTAAGTATCACTATAATCTTCTTAAGAAGAAAATGCAATGACATCGTTCCGTTCGGGCAGCTCCCGGCAGGTGCCGCATGCGATCGTTTGATTTGCGGTGCCATGAGACATGCTGTATGTAGGGAGTACCATGCTTTGGAAGGAAGGGATATGAAAAGTCACGGAGACTTCACGCAGCGGTACGGTTCATGGGGGCTCATTGCAGGTGCCTCGGAAGGCATTGGTGCTGCGTTCGCACAGGCACTGGCTGCACGCGGCATGAACCTTGTTCTGGTTGCGCGGCGTGAGGCGCTGCTGAACAGGCTGTCCGAAGACCTTCACCAGGGGTACGGCATTAATGTTCGGTGCGTGGCGGGTGACCTTGCCGATGCCTCTTTTTTGGAAGGATTCCGGCGCATTATTGAAGATATCAACCCCGGTATGGTGGTGTACAATGCTGCATACTCTCCCATCGGCGATTTCATCAATGTGCCTGCCGCTGACCTTATGAAGGTCGTTGATGTCAACGTGCGCGGACCGGTTGTCCTGGTGCGCATGGCCCTCCCGCCCATGATAAAGCACGGGCGCGGTGCCGTGATCCTGATGTCTTCTCTCGCCGGAAACCAGGGCACGCCGAGGATAGCTGCGTACGCGGCGAGCAAGTCGTTCAACAGGATTCTCGCTGAGGGACTGTGGTATGAGCTGAGAGAAAAGGGTGTGGACATACTTGCATGCTTTGCCGGGGCTGTGCGAACGCCCGGATACGCGGGCGCATCCCAAAAAGACGCACCCGGTACTCTCGATCCCGGTGTGCTGGCAGAGAAAACACTTGCTGCGCTGGGGCGCGGACCGGTCGTCGTTCCGGGCGCTGTCAACCGGATTGCGTACTGGATCATGGGCAGGCTTCTGCCGCGCACCACTGCTGTCCGCATCATGGCAGGTTCCACGAAAGACCTCGTTCCGTCCGGAAAAGGAGGAGCATAATCGTGGCGGGATTGTTTGCAGGATTTTTTGCTCCCTGGCTTATCTATGCACTGATCCTCCTTGTTCACCTCATCCTGCCTGCCCGGCAGGTTGCGGGCTATGTTCATGACGAGAACACCGGGGAACTCCTGCGCTACCGGCTCAATGGTCCGCTGGTCCTGGTGGCACTCGTCGGGCTGTGGTTTGGCGCCGGGTACTCCAGGCTGCTGCCCTGGGACTGGCTCTATACCCACCGCTGGCCGTCGCTTGCTGGTTCATGCGTGCTGGGGCTGATCATAAGTGCTGCTGCGGTCCTGCCGTTTAAAGGACACGGGGGACACGGGCGCAGCTTCCGGGCAGACTTCTATCCTGGACGGGCGCTCAACATCAGCATTTTCCGGGGCAGGGTCGATGTGAAGATGTATCTCTATCTTGTCGGTGCGGTTATGCTTGGCCTGAATATCCTCGCTTTCACAGCGCATCACCTGCTCCTGTTCGGGACGCCGTCGTCTACTGGTGTGCTGGTGTACGCAGGGCTGTTTTTCTGGTTCATTGCAGATTACCTCGTGTTCGAGCGGGTGCACCTGTATACCTATGATATCTTTGCCGAACGGGTGGGCTTCAAGCTCGTCTGGGGCTGCTTTGCCTTTTACCCGTATTTTTACCTTGTCGGTCTGTGGGCAGCATCTGGTGTGGCTGGATCTCCTCTGCCGGTTTGGCAGGCCGTGACCGCCGTCTGTGTCTTTTATGCAGGGTGGATGCTTTCCCGCGGGGCAAATATGCAAAAGTATTATTTCAAGACAATGCCTGACCGCGCATTTCTCGGCATCATTCAGCCGCGTGCACTGCGGGGCAACGGCCACGCGCTGCTGTACAGCGGCTTTTGGAGGGTTGCACGCCATGTCAACTACCTCGGGGAGATCCTCATGGCAACGGGTCTCACCCTTGCCCTCGGCATACCGGGATCACTGATTGCCTGGCTCTATCCGCTGTACTATATCGTGCTGCTCGTTCCGCGGGAGCGCGCCGATGAGCGCAGGTGTGCGGCCAAGTACGGCGAACTCTGGAAAGAGTATGTCCGCCGCGTACCGCATCGGATCATCCCCGGCCTGTATTGAATCGATTGTTCCTTTTGCCACAGACGCATCCAACACCAGTCGATTACAGCAACGAAAATCTATGGGGTCAAGTCTACACATTTGACAAACAGAGTTGTCCAATGTACAAGGAGTGCATTATGGCAAGGCCATTGAGAATAGTATACGCTGATGCATTCTACCATGTTGCAGCCCGGGGCAACGAAAAGAAGTCCATTTTTAAGAGTGATAAGGATTATGGCAGATTTCTGCTGTACGTGGAAGCCGCCGTTGAACGGTATGGGGCCGTCATCCACGCCTATTGTTTGATGGACAACCATTACCACCTTTTACTGCAAACACCCCGTGCAAACCTTCCGGAGATTATGCAGTACATCAACGGTTCCTATACAACCTACGTCAACACGAAACGGCAGCGGGCGGGACACCTGTTTCAGGGACGGTACAAGGGAATTGTGATCGAGGCTGATGCGTATGCTCAGGAGCTTTCACGATATATCCATTTAAACCCTGTGCGGGCCGGGGTTGTGCAGAATCCGGAGGGCTACCCGTGGTCGAGCTATCAATTCTACTGCGGAAAAAAGAACGCTCCGAAATGGCTGTCGACGAAATTCATTCTTGATTATTTTGATGCACGGACAAGGGTTGCGCAGATGAAATACCGGCAGTTTGTGCAGGAAAAGCCAGGCCAGCGGTATGAAAACCCGCTCAAAGGTGTCGTCGCATCGAGTATCCTCGGCGGTCAGGAGTTTATACGGAAGGTTAAAAAATCTTATGTGCAACATCTCACGTATGATCGGAACACTCCGGGACTTACGGCATTAATGCAAAGGCCTGTTGCGGAGATTATGGATGTCGTCATCAGAGAATTCAAAGGGATGGCGAGAATGCAGAAGGCCGTCGGCATCTACGTGTGTCACCGGTACAGCGGCCTGCGGCTGCGGGAGATAGGCGAATACTTCGGGATAGGGGAATCCGGGGTGACGCAGGCGAGCAAGCGGTTTCGTGTCGAGGTTGAGAACGACAAGAAACTTGCAGTCAAAATAGAGACCATCCGTACCAAACTCGGTTTGTCAAATGTGTAGACCTGACCCCAATGACCGGTTATTTCGGTGCGATGGTGATCCAGTGCTGGCTGCTGCCGGCTGTCGTGGTGAAATATAACTCGTTTGATGCGGGGTCGATGGCAGAGGTGCCGTCGCTGACCTGAACGGATATACCCTGCGGGTAGACCTGCGGCGGGATAGCAATGACGGTTGGTGCGGTCACGCCGGTTCCACTGAACTCGAGCCTGAAATCGCCGGTGGTCGTACTGAAGCTGATGAGTGTCGGGATGCCTGCGATGGCCATTGGATAGGGCCGGGTGACGGCAGCAACGTACGGCCGCTCGCTCATATCAGGGTTCACAAGGCTCATCCCCTCGTTGTTCCAGGTGTCTGCGATCGCATAGTCCCATATCGTTCCGCCCATAAGGTGCTTGTCCAGCATACCGTAATAACCCTGGATCAGGCTGATGCCGCTCGTCCCGGTTACGGGATAGGCCCCGAATTCTCCGAGGAAGGCCGGCGTGCCGAGCTGCCCTGCCTTCTGCTGGACAGCCGTCAGATCCTGATCGATTCCAGTGACTGCGGCCGGTATATTGCTCAGGGAACCGGTGAGGGCGCCGGCAACGTAGTAGTGCGGCGCATAGACGATATCGGTCCTGTGCAACGGCGGCAGGTTGCTCTGGGGTATGCCGCCGGCGAGCACGAAGGGCTCGAAGAATATCATGGCACCGGGGTCCTGGGACCGGATGGCGTCGATCACCTTGTCATAGAAAGGGGCAAGATAATTGTTTTCGAACGCCGAGCCCGTAAAGCTTCCGCTCCATGGCTCATTGAAGAGCTCATACCCTATGACCATGTTGTTGTTCCTGAACTTTGCCGCGACAAGCTTGAATGCGCCGATGAACTGCGCCTGCAGCGTCGTATCGGTCCAGAATCTGGTGAAGGATTGGGTGACCGGAGGGGAGGGATAATTGAGGAACCAGTTCTGTCCGCAGGAAACAGCCAGCTGCGATGGGTCGCCGGTTGCCGCCCACGATGGTGCACCGTCGCCGCAGAACTCACGGGCAAACAGATCCTGGTGCATGTCGATGAATACAAAAATGCCCCGTGACGTGAGCCAGTCCACCTGCTGTGCCAGGTCATCGAGGTAGGCGGTATCATAGATACCCTCGGTTGGTTCCAGACCTTCCCACACGGTCACAAACCGTACGCAATTGATGCCCCAGCTTTGCAGTTGTGATGCGCTGGTTTCCGAGGTAAACGGCAGGAAAGGGGGGAGCTTGCTGTCACCGCCTGCATTCACGCCCCTGAGGATAACGACCCGTCCCTCTGCATCTTTGATCCAGGGACCATCGGTGTGCAGTGCCTTGAAGGACGTTCCGGAATGGCTCGTGCTGCAGCCCGCGGAGAACGGGACAGCCGCCAGCAGCAAGAGTATGAAAGCCCATCTGTGCATCATACGTATACCCTCCCTTTCAAGGAAACTTTGTAAACCATAGCGTACCTTGGGCGCGATGTTAAGTTATTTTTTACGACCGGCCGGGATAGCTCGGTGAAATGCGCGCCGCAAATTGTTCTGGCAAGCGTAGAGTCCGGAAGACAGTTACGGTTCTTTGACTTTTCAACTTTTATATTTTACTAAAGGTATTATATTTACTGGAAAAGGAGCTTGGAGTATGGCTGTCTATCCGCTACAGAGAGGGAGAAGAATACGTTCGACAAAACAGGTGCGCAACCTGGTTGCAGAAACACACCTGAGTGTGGATGATTTTATCTACCCCATGTTCGTTACCCATGAAAAACACGTCCAGAAAGAGATCCCTTCGATGCCCGGATGTTTCCAGGAATCCATCGACTATGCAGTTGCCGAGGCCCAGGAGGTAAAAGAGCTGGGGATCCCTGCAGTCATTCTGTTCGGCATTCCGAAAACAAAAGACACGACCGGTTCGGACGCATATTGCGACACCGGGGTCGTCCAGGAAGCTATCCGCGAGATCAAGAGCAAGGTCAAGGACCTGCTCGTGATCGCAGACCTCTGCATGTGCGAGTACACGTCGCACGGCCACTGCGGCATTGTCGAAGGCGGCGAGGTCGATAATGACAAAACCCTGGATTATCTCGCACGGATTGCCGTTGCCCAGGCAAAAGCCGGGGTGGACATCGTTGCACCGTCGGGCATGATGGACGGCATGGTACAGGCCATCCGGAAGGGACTGGACAAGAACAATTTCATCACTGTTCCCATCATGAGCTATTCATCGAAGTACTCGAGCAGCTTTTACGGGCCGTTCAGGGACGCGGCGGAATCGGCGCCGCAGTTCGGGGACCGGCGGTCATATCAGATGGATTACCGGAACGCGCGCGAGGCCGTCCATGAGGCGTTGACCGATGTTGAAGAGGGCGCGGACATGGTCATGGTAAAGCCTGCACTGAGTTACCTCGATGTCATTTACCGGGTCAGGCAGGCCACCGGCGTACCGGTCGCAGCGTATAACGTGAGCGGGGAATATTCCATGATCAAGGCTGCAGCCCGTCTCGGATGGCTGGATGAGCAGTCCGCCATGATGGAGGTGCTGTACTCGATCAAGCGTGCGGGTGCGGACATGATACTGACCTATTTTGCGAAACAGGCGGCAGGCATTTTACGCGCGCGGAATTGACAGCTTCCGATCGGGAGCAGCGGGAGAACAACTCTGTTTGCAACAGTGCAGGGTTCTATGATAAAAGAGAAAAATCAAGGAAGATGAAGCTATGGAACGAATGAACATGAAGCACCTACCACGGTTGATATTCTGGGAATTGACAGCCCAGTGTAATTTGAAATGCGTTCACTGCAGGGCCGTTGCCATGCCCGAAAAAATGAAGGGCGAACTCGCAACGGATGAGATCTTCAACATTATAGACGACATCGCGAAGACGTACAAGCCCATCCTCGTCCTTACGGGGGGAGAGCCCCTGTACCGGGACGACATCTTTGACATAGCCTCGCACGCGGTTTCCCGGGGCCTGCGGGTCGCGCTGGCGACCAACGGCACGCTGATCGATGCAACGATCGCAAAAAAGATCAAGGATGCGGGCATTCTCAGGGTCGCCATCAGTATCGACGGCGGCGATGCCAATGTCCACGACAGCTTCAGGGGACTGCCCGGGTCGTTCGATGCGGCACTCAACGGCCTGCGGCAGGTGCAGAATGCAGGTGTCGAGATACAGATCAACAGCACGATCGCGAAACACAACGTCCACCAGGTTGCGGACATCTTCAACCTTGCGCTCGGCATGAAAGCGAACGCAGTGCACTATTTCATGCTCGTCCCGGTGGGCTGCGGCGTGATGATCGCGGACAGCGAGATGCTGCCGGCACAGCAGTACGAAGATGTGCTGAACTGGATGTACGACCAGTTCCGGGCGCACAAGGAGATCGAACTCAAGGCGACGTGTGCACCGCACTACTACCGGATCATCAGGCAGCGGGCAAAACAGGACGGCATAAAGCTGAGTTTTGAAACACACGGCATGGCGGCAATGACCAAGGGGTGCCTCGCGGGCAGTGCTGTCGCGTTCATATCGCGGCTCGGTGTCGTGCAGCCGTGCGGCTACCTGCCGGTTGCAGCAGGCAACCTCAGGAAACAGACCTTCGAAGAGGTGTGGGAGCACTCGAAGGTATTTCAGGACATGCGGGAGCCGTCCCTGCTGAAGGACAAGTGCGGTGCGTGCGAGTACAGGGTCGTCTGCGCGGGATGCAGGGCCCGGGCGTATTACCAGACCGGTAATTACCTCGATGAAGAGCCGTACTGTATCTATGTGCCCGAGGGGTATGTCGCGAACACCGGGAAGGGCATCAAGGCAGGCCTCGGTAATTTATAAACCGTATGGCGCAGGACGAATACAAGGTCGTTGAGATCAGTACGGTAACCGATACGGAGATAGAAACCGTGCTGAACGAATGGAGCAACAAGGGGTGGAAATTGGAGAGGATAACCTTTGCGATGCGGGAAAGCCAGAAAAGGCCGTCCATGGCTTTTATAATATTCGTCTCCGAAAACGGGCGGCGGACAGATGATTAAGGCGACCTTTCTCGAGAGGGCGTCCGCAAAGTTCATCGATCTTGCGTTTGCGTTGATCCTTGCCAGTGTGCTGTCCCCGGTCGGACCAGCTGCCGGCCTTGTCTACAGCCTCATCGACGACGGTCTCATGGACGGGAGGTCCATCGGCAAATGGCTCGTCGGCATCAAGGTCGTCGATAGTTCAACCAACAAGCCGTGCTCCATCCATAAATCGATCCTGCGGAACATACCGTTCGGGTTTGCCGTCCTGATGTTTATTATACCGGTGATCGGTCTGTTCCTGTTTATCTTCATCGGGTTGAGCGTCGTTGCGGTGGAGACCTACTTTCTGTACACGGACATGGGCAGTATGCGTATCGGCGATACCCTTGCAGATACCATCGTCGTGAAAAAGGGATAGTGCCTGCGCCTGCGTGCCGGAAGACACTCATCATGAGACCTTATCTCGCAGCTGTTGCCGTTATTCTCGATACGATTATTGCAGGAACGCTGGTGATCGTGACCGGCTTGTTCGACATTACCGGCGGTATCTATGATTTAATCTCACGGGGCTGGTCGAGGATCATCTTCCTGTCCGCAGGGATCACGGTGACGATAGAAGGTCTCGAGCACCTCGATAAGAAAACGTCCTATATCTTCATGTCGAACCATGCCAGTCACCTTGACGTCGCAGGTTTTATGGCGCGGCTGCCGTTCAAAATAAGGTTTTTCGCAAAACGTGAGCTGTTGAAGATACCCATCTTCGGCCAGGCGCTGTACATGTCGAAGCACATCATTATCGACAGGAAAAATACGGAGCGGGCGAAGATTAGCATCAACGAGGCCAAGAAGAGGATCAGGAAGTACGGATTCAGCGTCCTCGTTTTTCCCGAAGGCACGCGGAGTACGACAGGACATCTGGGCGGCTTCAAAAAAGGCGGCTTTGTGCTCGCCATCGAGACGGGCATCCCGATTGTCCCTGTAGCCGTAACCGGCAGCTTCAGGCTGCTGCCTGCGCATACCTTGCTCATACAATCCGGGACTATCCACATCAAGGTTGGCAGCCCTCTGTCTGTGCAGGGCGCTACAACAGATCATAAACAGGAACTCATGGACAAGGTGAGGACCGAAATACAAAGCCTGTTCGGGCAGGAGGAGGCATCATGAGGGCATATCTGACGCTTGTTGTGATCATCCTGGATACCATCATTTTAGGGACAGCTGTCGTTGTGGCAGGCATCGTGGACCGCGGAGGAAGGGTCTACGACATTGCTGCCCGGCTGTGGGCAAGGGTCGTGCGGTTGAGTGCAGGTATCAAGGTCGATATCAAGGGCCTGGAACACCTCGATACGAATCAATCCTACATCTTCATGTCCAACCACCAGAGCCATCTCGATGCTGTTGCGTATGCTCCCAATCTTCCCTTCAGGATACGGTTCTTTGCCAAGAAAGAGCTCGTCAATGTACCGATCTTCGGCCAGGCACTTTACATGGCCCGGCACATTTTCATCGATAGAAAAAATGTTGAAAGCGCCAAGAAAAGTATTGAAAAAGCGAAGGGATTTATCAAGAAGTATAAGCTCTCTGTTCTGGTGTTTCCCGAGGGAACCCGAAGCATGACCGGCAAGATGGGCGAGTTTAAAAAAGGCGGTTTTGTGCTTGCACTCGAAACCGGTCTGCCGATAGTCCCCCTGGCTGTGCGCGGCAGCTACGAGCTGTTACCCCCGCACACGCTCAAAATAAAGTCAGGTCTTATCCACCTTGCCGTTGGAGAACCCATCAGCATGGCAGGGTATACCATGGATACCAAGGACGCTCTGATCGAAAGGGTACGGACCGCGATAGCAAGCCTTGGTTCTTATCTCTGACACCCGCGCATCCCGCCCGGTTTTTTTTCTGCGCTGCTGTCCCCGGCTCCGCGCACTCCGTTCATTGAATGCCCTGTGGCCAGGGAACCGGTTTTACCTTTCCCGTTCTGTTTGACAGTTCTGTATTCCTTGCATATATACAACAGGATAAACTATTGTTGAAAAAGGAGGTAGTATCGTGGAAGAAAAAGAGCGGCTGCTCATCGTAAAGTTCTCGGAGGTTGACCCGGAGCTTAAGAAATTGTGGAACGAGCACCTGGACTATGAAAATCAGCTGAAAGGCCTTGAAAATAAAGTACGATTATCGCCTGAAGAAGAACTTGAAAAGAAGAGACTGCAAAAACTCAAGCTTAGCGGAAAAGACAAGATGTTCGAAATTCTGAAGAAATATACTGCACGGGAGAATTGATCGTTATGCGAAGCGATGAGGTGAAAAAAGGTATCGAGCGTGTGCCGCACCGGGCTTTGATGCACGCAACCGGTGTCGCCCGTTCAGAATTTGAAAAGCCGTTTATCGGTATTGCATCGAGTTTTACCGATCTTATTCCTGGCCATGCGGGCATGAGGACGCTCGAGCGGTTTCTGGAGAACGGGGTTTACGCCGGCGGGGGACATCCATTCCTCTTTGGTATACCCGGCATCTGCGACGGTATAGCAATGGGGCACATTGGCATGCATTATTCGCTTCCGATCCGTGAACTCATCGCCGATTCCGTGGAAACAGTCATCCAGGCGCACCGGCTCGACGGTATGATACTGCTGACGAACTGCGACAAGATAACGCCGGGTATGCTCATGGCTGCAGCGAGGCTGGACATACCTGCTATTGTCCTGACCGCCGGGCCGATGCTCGGAGGACGGTACAAGGGAGAACGGCTCGATCTCGTTCACGATGCGTTCGAGGCAGTAGGAAAATTCAACAGGGGCGAGCTGACTGAGGACGATGTCGTGGCAATGGAGATCGGTTCATGTCCCGGGGAGGGCTCCTGCCAGGGACTGTTTACCGCAAATACCATGGCATGCCTCACGGAATCGCTCGGTATGTCGCTGTACGGCGCCGGTACGGCACTGGCAGTGTCGTCGAAGAAAAGGCACCTCGCATTTGAAACGGGAAAGAAGATTGTCGAGCTGGTGAACAACAATGTCACGGCACGGCAGATCATGACGAGGAACGCGTTTGAAAATGCAATTCGCGTGGACATGTCCCTCGGCGGTTCCACGAATACGGTCCTGCACATCACTGCAATAGCGCACGAAGCCGGCATCGAACTCCCCCTCGAATTGTTCGACAAGATCAGCAGTGAAACGCCGAACATTACGCGTATCCGTCCGTCCGGGGATGCCATGATGGAGGACATCGAATACGCAGGCGGTATCCCGGCCGTCCTGAACCGGCTCAGGGGCATGTTGAAGGACAACCCGACGGTCACCGGGCCGTCCCTGCTTGAACTTGCAAAGCGGGGCGTCGTTTACGATCACGAGATTATACGACCGCTGGACAAGGCCTACAGCAGCAGCGGCGGTATCGCAGTCCTCAAGGGCAGCCTTGCGCCGGATGGTGCAGTCATCAAGGTCGCGGGTATCGGAGCGGGCCTTGAATATTTCAAAGGCACGGCCAAGGTCTTCGGCTCGGAACAGGACGCCATGAAGGCGATCATGGGCAAGAAGATACAGCCCGGGGACGTGATCATCGTTCGGTATGAAGGTCCCAAGGGCGGTCCCGGCATGCGTGAGATGCTGTCGCCAACAGCTGCACTCTCGGGCATGGGCATGGGGGACAAGGTAGCCCTGATCACGGACGGCAGGTTTTCCGGCGGGACACGGGGGCTATCCATAGGACACGTTTCACCGGAAGCAGCGGCCGGCGGGCCGATCGGCCTCGTCAAAGACGGTGATACCATAACGATAGATTTGAAGAAGAAAACGGTCGATCTCAGCGTCGATACCGATGAGCTCGACAGGAGACGTGCGGCATTCAGGCCTCCGGAGCCGAAATTCAGGAGCGGCTGGCTTGCCCGGTATGCACGGCTTGTCACCTCTGCAAACACGGGGGCAGTTCTGAAATAGTATGCATCGGTCGCTGCGGAGAGGGCCCGGAAGTCAGGAGAGGGCTCAATTGACCGGGAACGATATGAGGATGTGCGGGTTTACCTGCGTACAGGCACTCCATAGATTTTAGAGAAAGGGTGTTGAACATGAAGATGAACGGCGCAAAGATCTTTGTTGAAAGTCTCAAGAAGGAAGGCGTGGATACGATTTTTGGTTATCCCGGCGGGGTCGTCCTGTACATTTACGATGAACTGTATCGCAGCGACATCCGGCATATCCTGGTCAGACACGAACAGGGTGCTGCCCACATGGCGGACGGTTATGCGCGGGCGACCGGCAAGGTCGGTGTGTGTCTCGTGACCTCAGGACCCGGTGCGACCAACACGGTGACCGGACTCGCCACCGCGTACATGGATTCGATTCCCATCGTTGTCTTTACAGGCCAGGTATCGACAAACCTGGTCGGCAACGACGCGTTCCAGGAGGCGGACATCGTCGGCATTACACGTTCATGCACGAAACATAATTTCCTGATCAAAAACGTCAGGGACATGGCGAGGACCATCAAGGAGGCATTCTACCTGGCACGGACGGGCAGGCCCGGTCCTGTCGTGGTTGATATTCCGAAGGATATCACCATCGATTCCGCAGAGTTTTCCTATCCGGATTCCATCGAACTCCCGGGATATAAACCCACTTACGAAGGGAATATGAACCAGATCAAGCGCGCGATCGACATGATCCTTGTTTCGAAAAAGCCGGTCATCTACACCGGGGGCGGCATTATCAGTTCCGGCGCATCAAAAGAACTGCTGACGTTTGCCGGGCTTTTAAAAGCACCGGTCACCAACACGCTGATGGGACTCGGCGGTTTTCCGGGAGAACATCCCCAGTTTCTCGGTATGCTCGGCATGCACGGGACATACGCGGCGAACATGGCTGTGACGCACACGGACATGCTCGTTGCAATCGGCGCACGGTTCGATGACCGGGTAACCGGCGACATCAACGAGTTTGCCCCCGAGGCGAAGATCGTGCATATCGACATCGATCCGACGTCGATCAGCAAGAATGTCGAGGTCGACGTACCGATCGTCGGTAATGCGAAGAGCATCCTCGGCGAGATGAACAAGC
This sequence comes from bacterium, assembly GCA_021787655.1. Classification (GTDB taxonomy): domain Bacteria; phylum JAMCPX01; class JAMCPX01; order JAMCPX01; family JAMCPX01; genus JAJYLM01. The sequence goes on along the minus strand of JAJYLM010000006.1, from coordinate 14,466 downwards.
TGCTCAAACAGGACCGGAGGCTGAAGGAATTCAACCGTGAGATAGAAGACTGGAAGATGCTGATCGCACAGTGGAAGGAGTCCCATCCCCTGACATACAAGGAGGGCGGCAAGCTCAAGCCGCAGTTCGTCATCGAGCAGATCTACGAGCTGACGAAAGGGAACGCGGTCATCACTACAGAGGTCGGACAGAACCAGATGTGGACCGCACAGTTTTACAAGTTCAGCAAGCCGCGGACCTTCGTGACATCCGGAGGACTCGGGACCATGGGGTACGGGTTTCCGGCAGCCATCGGTGCAAAGGTTGCCTTGCCCGAGGCGACGGTCATCGATATCGCCGGCGACGGCAGCATCCAGATGAATATCCAGGAGCTCGCGACCGCCGTCCAGTATAAAATCAATGTGGTCGTGGCGATTCTGAACAACAATTATCTCGGCATGGTCAGGCAGTGGCAGAGCCTGTTTTACGGCAAGCGGTACTCGCACACGGACATGTCGCACAAGCCGGATTTCGTTAAACTGGCGGACGCCTACGGCGCACGGGGATATACCGTCGATACGAAAAAGGACGTCGTGCCCGTCATGAAAGATGCGCTGAAAAGCAAACTGCCGGTCCTGATCGATTTTCGCGTCGAAGAGGAAGAGGACGTTTATCCCATGGTGCCGTCCGGAGCTTCGCTGAAAAAGATGCTGCTGGCATAGAGGTGGATGATGAGACATACAATTTCGCTGACGGTGGAGAATCAATTCGGCGTGCTCGCACGGGTGGCGGGCCTGTTCAGTGGCCGGGGGTATAACATCGAGAGCCTGAGCGTTGCGGAGACGCTGGATCCCTCGGTATCGAAAATGACCATCGTGACGAGCGGCGATGACAAGATCATCGAACAGATCATCAAGCAGCTCAACAAGCTCATCAACAGCATCAAGGTCGTCGATCTGACGGTGACGGACCATGTCGAACGGGAAATGGTGCTGATCAAGGTATCTGCATCGGGCGAGAGCAGGACCGAGGTACTCAGGCTGGTCGACATTTTCAGGGGCAAGATCGTCGATGTCAGTCCTGATACCTTTGTCATCGAGCTGACCGGGGACGAAGAGAAGATCAGTGCCGTCCTCAACCTGTTAAAGCCTCTCGGCGTGAAAGACATCGTCCGGACCGGCAAGGTCGCCATGCAGCGGACGATCCAGCACGACGGCAAAGGCGATAAGTGAGGTCCGGGACGCCGGCAGGTCAGCTTTCCTGACCGTTTATTTGACGCGATCGTGTGCGGCAGGGGCAGGCCGGAGAGACGAAGACTCTACACACTGATGAAAACAGGGATTATAATCATAGAATAGAAAAGGAGGAACGATGAAAGTTTATTACGAAAAGGATATTGATACGAAGCCGCTGAAGGGCAAAACGATCGCCATCATCGGCTATGGGAGTCAGGGATTCGGGCATTCGAACAACCTCAAGGAAAGCGGCATGTCGGTGATTATCGGTGGCAGGAAGGAAGGAAAATCATGGGCAAAGGCGGAAGGTGCGGGATTTAAGGTATATTCCGTTGCCGACGCCGTCAAGCAGTCTGATGTCGTCATGATCCTTCTTCCGGACGAGCTGCAGGCCGATGTCTATAAGAGCGAAATAGCACCCAACCTGAAGAAGGGAGCGTACCTTGCGTTCGCCCACGGCTTCAACATCCACTATGGGCAGATTGCACCGGCAGCGGACGTGAACGTGTTCATGGTCGCACCGAAAGGACCGGGACATCTGGTCCGCGGTGAATACACGAAAGGCAGGGGAGTGCCGTCGCTGATAGCGGTCCACCAGGACCCTTCGGGCAACACGAAGGAGGTCGGATTAGCCTACGCAGCGGGTATCGGTGCAGGCAGGGCAGGTATCATAGAAACCACGTTCAAGGAAGAAACCGAAACGGACCTGTTCGGCGAACAGGCGGTCCTGTGCGGCGGCGTGACGGCATTGATGCTGGGCGGATTCGAGACCCTGGTGAATGCCGGGTATGCACCCGAGATGGCATACTTCGAGTGCATCCACGAAATGAAACTTATCGTGGACCTCATCTACGAAGGAGGCATGTCGAACATGCGGTACTCGGTGAGCAATACGGCACAGTTCGGCGACCTTACCCGCGGACCGAGAGTGATATCGGACGACGTGAAGTGCGAAATGAAATCGATCCTCAAAGAGATCCAGGACGGCAGTTTCGCGAAAGAATGGATCCTCGAGAACAAGGCCAACAGGCCCGTTTTCAACGCCCTGACGCGGAAAGGGGAGGAACACCTTGCGGAAAAGACAGGACAGAAACTCCGTGAGATGATGCCGTGGCTGAAGAAAGAGAAACTCGTCGACAAGAACAAGAATTAAACCGGAACAGACGCACGCAAGAGAGGGAAGCCTGGTCTTCGACAACGGTGATACGCCGCCGGCCACGAAGGTTCAGGCTTCCCTTGTCGTTTGCAGCGTCAACATCCCGTATACCTGGAATATCCGTTTTCCTTTGACTGAATACCGGCAGTGTCAATACCTGCGGGGAGGGCACGTGTTCTCGCAGGGAAGGTCCGGTGGAAAAAGATGGCTGCGGCAGAACAATCGGGGTTGTCAGAGGGCGGGGTTGTCAGAGGGCAAGGTTGACATATCGCATGGTTCTGGTACACTCACCGCTATGAAGAGCACGCTGATTTTTAAGGATAAAATCATTTCCGAACTCGATAAAAACGGATTACGGAAAAGCTCAAAGAGGAATGCCATCATAACTGCTTTTGTTGCAAGCAAGAAACATCTCAACGCAGATGAACTGTACAAAATCGTCAAGAGGAAAGATGCGGGTATCGGTTTTGTCACGGTGTACCGCACCCTCAAACTGCTCGTCCAGTACGGCTTTGCGCGCGAGGTGGATTTCAAGGACGGTTTTACCCGGTATGAGATCAACGATGAACCCGCCGTTCAGCACGATCACCTCATTTGCATCCAGTGCGGCTCGGTAACAGAGTTCAAGGATCCTGCAATAGAACGGTTAAAGGACAAGGCATCCGGTGATACACGCTTCAGGCCGGTTTTTCACCGGTTTGAAATATTCGGTATCTGCAGGCAATGCTGGGGCAAGCGGAAGAAACAGCATTAAGTGGGATCGCATGCCGTGCGTTCCGGCATGCAGGGAGCAAGGAGTGGACGGACAAGCCATTTCCGGACGAAGGAGACAACGGCCATGAGGCTGAGCAATGATGAGATAAAAGGGGTCAGCGACTTCCTGTCAAAGATGCTCGTTGACAAGAACCTGTTTCTCAAACAGGTGAACATCGAGGACATCCGCCTCGTTATCAACGCGATCATATCCCAGGACATGAAACTGGAGGACGACCTGAATGAAGAGATCAAGGATATCATGGAGCGCTATGACGAGCAGCTCAAGTCCGGAAAGGTCGATTACAATAAACTGTTTGCCATGATCAAGCAGCAGCTTATCAAGGAGAGGAAACTCATACTATGAGCCGGTTAAGCGACGAAAGAATCAGCAATCTTTCACATAAGATTCTCGACAGTCTGATTGCGAAGCACCTTGTGGATCCGACGCGGCGGGGAGAAATACTCGCGCTCCTGAAAAACGGGTTTGCGGCATTCGAACAGTCCAATGAAGCGCTCGACAATGAAGTGCGGGAAAAGATCGATTCCCTGTCCAGAAAGGTGCCCGAGGGGAGCGAAGAATGGAAGATCCTGTATGCGAAGTATCGGGAGGAGCTGCTCAAACGGCAGAAACCGGGAACGATAAAAAAACAAGGAGGGTAGTATGAAGGAACTTATCGAAAAGATCGCGAAGGCCATGGTGGACGCTCCGGACGAGGTCAATGTGACGGAGATCGAGGGGGAACATACGGTGGTACTCGAGCTCAAGGTCGCCAAAAACGATGTTGGAAAGATCGTGGGCAAAGAGGGAAACCATGCCAAGGCTATCCGGACAATACTCCTTGCTGCAAGCGGAAAAAAAGGAAAACGGTATAACCTCGAAATTATAGGATAGGCTGCGGACGGGCAAAATGACGACGAAGGCGGGTGCAGACAGCAGATTATGGATTTTGTAAAGGCGGTTCCAAAACAAAATACTGCCCTGTCCTATGACCAGTTACAGCTGACACCCATAGAAGGATATCTGCTGTCGAGAATAGACGGGGTAAGTTCCGTTGATGATATTGCATCGTTAAGCGGTCTGCCCTATGATCAGGCACTCGGGGTCATCCGGACGCTGTGGGAAAAAAGGGTATTCGTCATCGACGGGTTGGAACCGCAGGCAAGGGAAAAGCAGGCTGCCGCCGGCATAGACCTGACCGATAGTGAAAAGGATTCCGTCGAAAGGATGCTCGGAACGATTACCAACGGCACGTTTTATCAGATCCTCTCTGTTCCCCCGACGGTCAAGCCGGACGAGGTCAAGAAAAAATTCTTCGAACTTTCCAAAGTGTATCATCCGGACCGGTATTTCAAGAAGAATATCGGTCCGTATAAAGAAAAGCTGACCATGATTTTCAAGAAGCTGTCGGAGGCGTATGAAGTGCTGTATGACCCGAGGAAAAAAAAGTGGTACGATGCTGCGCTCGCGGGTGCGCAGCCGGGAATACAGCAGGGCCAGTCATCGCCCCGGGCGGATGTTTTCCGGGAACGGTCCGTGAGAGTGCCGGACACGGAAGCAACGGTCAGGCGGGAATCGCCGCCTGCTGCAGCGCCGCAACGGCCGGAGCCTCAGGAGCGTACGGTGAAGATGGAAAAGCCGGAATCACCGGGGGCGGAACTCGACCGGAGACTGAGCCGGATGAAAGAGACCCTCGACAGCAACGAACTGGAACAGGGCCTGCGGGAACTCGACTCGTTGAAGGAAATCAGAGACCCGCGAATACCGCTGCTCATGGCAGATTACTATTTACGGCAGAATGACCTGCTGAGCGCGCGGGATTATACCCAGATGGCCATCGAGTATGATACGGGCAATATCAAGGCCTACGAGATGCTGGGGAGTATTTACATGAAGTTTAAGCTATACAGGAATGCATTAAAGGTGTATGAGACTATCAAGGATATAGCTCCTGAAGACACACATGCTGAAAAGATGATACACGAAATTAAATCTTTAATAGAGGATTGATTATGGGCAAAGTTATTGGAATAGATTTGGGCACGACAAATTCATGTGTTGCAGTCATGGCGAACAAGCAGCCGGTTGTGATTCCGAACAAGGCTGGTTACAGGATAACACCGTCGTATTTTGCGATCACGAAGGACAACAAAAAGCTCGTGGGAAACCTGGCGAAACGCCAGGCCGTCATTAATCCGGACAACACGGTGTTTGCCTTCAAAAGGCTCATCGGACGGCGGTTCGATTCACCCGAGGTCGGCACGGCAACCAAGAACATGGCTTATAAACTGACCAAGGGGCCCAATGAAGACGTCCGTATCTTCATCAGCGGCAAAGATTACAGTATCCCGGAAATCTCCGCCATGATTCTCATCGAGATGAAAAAGGTGGCAGAGGAATACCTGTCCGAGGAAGTCAAAGAGGCGGTCATCACCGTCCCCGCCTATTTCAACGATAATCAGAGACAGGCGACGAAGGACGCAGGCAAGATAGCCGGGCTCGATGTCCTGCGTATCATCAACGAGCCGACCGCGGCTGCGATAGCATACGGTCTGAACAGGCGCGTCGATAATGAAAAGGTACTGGTGTATGATTTCGGCGGCGGGACGTTCGACGTTTCCATCCTCGAGATCCACAGCGGCGTGTTCGAGGTCATTTCCACCGCAGGCGACACCTACCTGGGCGGTGAAGATATCGACAACAGGCTCATCCAGCTCTTCATCAGGGAAATCAAGGAAACCATCGGGGTGGATCTGTCGGCGGACAGGATGGCATTGCAGCGGTTGAAGGAGGCAGGGGAGAAAACCAAGATTGAGCTCTCCGGCGCCATGGAGTCCATGGTCAACCTTCCGTTCATCGCCTACGACAAGACGGGGCCGCGGCATTATACCCGCAGGATTACGCGCAACGAACTCGAACAGCTGTCCGAGGACCTCATCAGCAAAACGATCGATATCGTGCAGACGGCGCTCAAGAATGCCGGCATGAAGGCGGCGGACATCAATGAGATCATTCTCGTCGGCGGGCAGACCCGCATGCCGCTGCTGGTCGAGAAGGTGAAAAAATTTTTCGGCAAGGCGTCCCACAAAGGTGTCAACCCGGACGAGGTTGTCGCTGTCGGAGCGGCAATCGACGGATCGGCACTGTCCGAAGGAACGACCGACATGCTTCTCCTCGACGTAACGCCGCTGTCCCTGGGTATCGAAACGCACGGCGGCGAATTCGCAAAAATCATAGAGAAGAACACGACTGTGCCGGTCAAGAAGAGCCATACCTTCACGACATCGTACGACAACCAGACCGCGGTGAGGATACGTGTATTTCAGGGCGAAAACCAGTCGGCCGAAGAAAACGAGCTGCTCGGGGAATTCATCCTGTCCGGCATACGTGTCACAAAGAAAGGCGAACCGAGGATAGAGGTGAGCTTCGACATCGACAACAACGGGATCGTCAATGTGTCGGCTGTTGACCTGGACACAGGGCTCGAAAATAAGATCGAGATCATGTCCAGCAGCAAGCTGACCGAGGACGAGATCAAGACGATGTCCGATGAAGCGCACCTGTATGAAATCGATTTGAAAGACGAATAATGGGCAGCCCTGAAGATATTCTCAAGAACGACACGATCCTGCGCATCTTCGAATCAGGCCTCGACCAGTTTGCGCAGGGCGATTTCGTCGCCGCACAGCAGACGTGGAAGAAGGTCCTTGAATCGGATCCTGACAACGAACTCGCTCTCGACTATATCCGGTCCATCGAAGAAGAGGTCCCGTTTGAAGACAAGAAGGTGATCTCGAAAGGACTTCTCGACGAAGCCATACGTCTCCTCGGCAAGAACCAGCCGGAACCCGCCTATGAACTGCTCCAGATGATAGTACAGGACAATCCCGACGATGAAAAGGCGCAAAAATTCCTTGATACGACGAAAGGATTGTTGTTGAAAGATTACTTAAGCGAGCTTGGCGATACCGGTGCTGTGGTACAGTTGAAAAAAAAGATGGAAGAGATCATGCGGATCAATTTGACAAAGGAGTCAGCATATATCATTTCTCTGATCGACGGGAATTCCAGCATCGATGAATTGCTGATGTTGAGCAGCATTGACAGATTCCTGTTTATGAGGAATCTTACGTTGTTGCTGAGAAACGGTATTATACGGCTGAATAATTCAAGGAGGCAGGAGTGAAAGAGATTAAAAAGGTAGTTGTGGCATATTCCGGCGGGCTGGATACATCTGTTATCCTGAGCTGGCTGAAGGAGACGTACCGGTGCGAGGTTATTGCATTTATCGCGGACCTCGGACAGGGAGAAGACCTGAAGGCAATCAGGAACAAGGCGTTGAAAACAGGCGCACGCGCAGCCTACATCAAGGATGTCAAGGACGTATTCGTCAAAGATTACATCTTTCCCATGCTCAGGGCGAACGCTGTTTACGAGGGGGCTTATCTCCTCGGTACATCGATTGCACGGCCCCTGATTGCGAAAGCGCAGATGGAACTGGCCAGGGAGGTCGGCGCAGATACCGTTTCCCACGGTGCAACGGGAAAAGGCAACGATCAGGTCAGGTTTGAGCTGACCTACTACACGGTAAATCCGAAGATACGGGTGATCACCCCCTGGAGGGAATGGGAATTCAAATCACGGACCCAGCTCATCGAGTACTCGAAAAAACACGGTATTCCGGTCAGCGCGACGAAGGAAAAACCGTACTCGAGCGACAGGAATATTTTCCATATCAGCTACGAGGGCGGCATTCTCGAGGACCCCTGGGCAGAACCGCCGTCCGATATGTATACCCTGATGACTCCGCCGGAGAAGGCCCCGGACAAGCCGTCGTATATCCAGATATCCTACGAAAAGGGTGATCCGGTCGCCGTGAACGGCAAGCGGCTGAAGCCGCTCGCCCTGCTGCAGGAGCTCAACAAGATCGGCGGCAGGAACGGCATCGGAAGGGTCGACCTGGTCGAGAACAGGTACGTCGGCATAAAATCGCGGGGTGTCTATGAAACGCCCGGCGGTACGCTGCTGCATGCCGCTCACCGGGCCATGGAATCCATCACCCTGGACCGGGAGGTGTACCATATGAAGGACAGCATGATTACCCGCTATGCGGAAATGGTGTACTACGGGTACTGGTTCTCTCCGGAACGGATTGCCCTGCAGAAGTTCATCGACGAGACGCAGCAGAAAGTGACCGGTGATGTACGGCTGCGGCTGTACAAGGGCACGATCACGGTCGCCGGAAGAAGGTCGCCGTACTCACTCTACAACCAGTCGCTTGCCACGTTCGAAGAGGAGTACGTGTACAACCAGAAGGACGCAGAGGGATTTATCAAGATCAATGCACTGAGATTAAAACGGTTTTAGGAGCGATGATGGCTGGATTTTTTGTCAGTTTGTTTTCGAACGATCTGAGCATAGACCTGGGAACGGCAAACACGCTGGTGTATGTCAAGGGAAAGGGTATTGTTGCGAACGAACCGTCGGTTGTCGCTATCTATACCGACAGTCACGGCGTCAAGAAGATCCTCGCTGTCGGGAATGAGGCGAAGAAGATGCTGGGCAGGACGCCGGGCAATATTTCCGCCATACGGCCGCTCAGAGAAGGCGTGATCGCAGACTTCTACGTCACCGAGCAGATGCTCAAATACTTTATCAACAAGGCACAGAACAACCACTATACACTGATGCGGCCCCGCATTATCGTCTGCATACCGCTCGGTCTTACGCCCGTGGAGAAGAAGGCGGTCAAAGAATCCGCCGAATCTGCAGGGGCAAAGGAAGTTTTTCTCATCGAAGAACCCATGGCTGCTGCCATCGGGGCAGGGCTGGACATCACACGGCCCTCCGGCAATATGATCGTGGACATCGGCGGCGGGACAACCGGTGTTGCAGTCATTTCCCTTTCGGGTATCGTCTATTCACGGTCGATAAAGGTCGGCGGGGATAAGATGGATACTGCGATCGTCAATTACATGAAGAAGAAATATAACATGCTGATCGGAGAATCAACGGCCGAGGAGATCAAAATATCCATCGGCAGCGCCTATCCCCTGAATACACCCCTGAAATACGACGTGCGGGGAAGGGACCTTCTGACCGGTATACCGAAGGTGCTGGAAATAACCGATGAAGAGATACGCGAGGCCCTGCAGGAACCCCTTGAGTCGATTATCGACGTCATCAAGGAGGGCCTCGAACATACGCCTCCCGAGCTTGCCGCCGATATTGTTGAGCGGGGCATTGTTCTCTCCGGCGGTGGATCGATGCTCAGAAACCTCGATGTGCTGATCCGGGAGCACACAGGACTGCCGGTCATTCTTGTCGACGACCCGCTGGTGAGCGTCGTCAAGGGGAGCGGTAAAGTGCTCGATGAGCTGGGAAGGCTCAGCAAGGTTCTCGTGACATGAGGTTCCTGTCAGAAGAATGCTGCTGAACGTCATGTTCCGGGTAAGGGGATAGACCAGCCATGTGGGACTGGCTCGTTAAACATCACCGGCACATCATTGTCGTCATGATCCTGATAGTGTCGTTTCAGCTTGCCTATTCGGACCTGTTCTCAAGGGGGCCGTTTGTCTATCCGTCCGAAGTCATTTATCAGGGCGGGGGGATGATCATGTCAGCTGCCGCAAGCGGCGTCAATGGTTTGAAGAAGGTCTGGAAGAACTATATCGACCTCGTCCAGGTGAGGAAGGAGAACAATGCCCTGAAGCAGCAGGTCGGCATGCTCCAGTTGCAGCTGAACCTGCTGAAAGACGTCGAGATACGGTACAATAACATTCTCGGCGTTCTGAACCTGCCGCTGCCGCACAACACGGTTTCCTACGTTACCGCCATGGTCATCGGGAGAGACGTCAGCAGTATCTTTCAGTCGATCTCCGTGAACAAAGGCCGGATCGACGGCGTTAAAAAGGGAGACGGCGTGATCTCTCCGGCAGGCGTCATCGGAAGGGTCGTCAGGCTCGGTGAGCACGTGTCCCAGGTACTGCTCCTGACGGACAGCAACAGTTTTATCGAGGCTGTCGACGAACAGTCGAGGGTTCGGGGGATCGTCAATGGTACGGGAGCCGACAGCCTCAGTATGCTGTACGTGTTATCCGGAGCGCAGATCAACACAGGCGACCTGCTCGTCACCGGCGGCAAGGACGGAGTTTTCCCGGAAGGCATCACGATCGGGAAGGTGACCGGTGTCAGGAACAAGCCCGCGGGATGGCTTTTTAAGGATATCATGGTCCAACCGGAAATCGATATCAACAGGCTGGATTACGTCATGATTATAACCGGTGAAAAAGAATGAAGTATGCGGCCTGGGTCTTCCTCATAGTCCTCTGTGCAGTTGCACAATCCCTGTTCAATACGTACCTGCCCGTCTATCTTGCACCGAATATGTGCCTGATGCTGACCGCATACATAACGTTTTTTTTCGAGTACTATCCGGCCGTTGCATCCATGCTTGTCCTGTCCTATGCTGCATCAATCTTCAGCACCGGCAGCGTGTGGTTTTATATATTCTCCTACACGGCGGTTTTCTACCTCATGATCTTCGTGAAAAAATATTTTGACCGTTCCCAGGGGGTTGCCATTGTCGCCATAGCGTCCATCAGTACGCTGTTATACCCCGTGGTGGTCCTTGTTCTCTCATTATTTTCCCGGCACCTGGTCCTGTTTCATTCCGCAGCCATCGCTGCACTGCAGCAGATTCCGGTCAACGTGGCGTTTGCCTACCTGCTGTTCAAGTACCTTCCCCTGATGAGCCGGCGGTTCACATCCAGGCTGATCGGTCAGAACGTGTCATAGCCATGCCGATGCACGACGAGTTTCATGTTTACGATCCGGAATCGCCGTCGATACAGCACGCCTACCGGAGAGTGCTGCTCATCCTGTCCCTGTTCATCGTCGTCCTCATTGTGCGGTTATGGTATCTTCAGATATTCATGGGTTCGCAGCTCGAGTTTTATTCGCAGAACAACCATCTCCGCAGGATCGATATTATTGCGCCGCGCGGCAATATCTACGACCGGTACGGCAGCCTGCTGGCAGGGAACAGTGTCAGTTATTCCCTGTATATCACGCCGCCTGAATTCAGGTCTGCGGAAACGGGGACCGTCGCGGACATCATCAACATGCCGGTCCGGAACATCGATGATAAGCTGTCATCATGGGATGGATTTTCTTATACACCGGTACTGATCGACCCGTACCTTTCCTGGGAGCAGGTTTCCCGGATACTTGCAGAAAAGCCCTTTTTGCCCGGCATCTCTGTCCAATGGCAGACCAAACGGCTGTACGCGCAGGGTACCGGCATGTCCCATATTCTCGGCTACGTACGGGAGATCAGCGACCGTGAACTTGAGCGAATGAACACGCCGGAACAGGAACACTATGTGAGCGGAGATTTTGTCGGTAAATACGGTATCGAGAAGATGTACGATCACGCGCTGCGCGGCAAGGACGGCGCAATCGTCAAGCTCGTTGACGCTACGGGGAAAGAAATCAAAACATACACCTACATCGATCCTGTGCAGGGGACTTCACTGACGCTGACGATAGATGCAAAACTGCAGGACTACACCGCAGGGCTTATGGAGAGCTATGTCGGGTGTGCTGTTGCCATGGATCCATCGACGGGTTCCATTCTGGCCATGGTGAGCAAACCTTCGTACGACATCAATGATTTCTCGTCCCGCCTGACGCCGGACCAGTGGAACAAGGTTTTGGACGATCCCTTCCATCCCCTCGAAAATAAGTGTATCCAGGGTGTCTTCGCACCGGGCTCAACCTATAAACCCGTCCTCGCCATCGCCGGTCTGAACGAACATGTCGTGACGCCGGCCACCACCATTTTTGACCCCGGATATTTTATCCTGGGAAACAGGGTGTTCCATGACTGGAAAAAAGGAGGGCATGGTATCGTGAATATGCACAAGGCTCTCGTCCAGTCCTGTGATACCTATTTTTACCGGCTCGGTACGCTGCTTGGTGTCGACACGATCGCGAAATACGCACGACTGCTCGGGTTCGGCAGGGCAACAGGCATAGACCTGCCGTCGGAGCAGGCCGGACTTGTACCGACGTCGCAGTGGAAAGAACAAACATTCCATGAGCCGTGGTATCCCGGTGATACACCACCCATTGCCATCGGCCAGGGCTATGACCTGGTAACACCGCTTCAGCTGCTGGTCGCCTATGCTGCGATAGCGAACGGCGGCGACATCATGCGGCCCCATCTGCTGTTCTATCCGACGGCGACGACCAGTGACTACGTCGTATCGAAACTGGGCATAAGTATGAAGATACTGGATGTTGTCCGGCAGGGCCTGCTGGGCGTTGTCAATGAGCCGGGAGGTACGGCGCCCGGAGCACGGATCAAGGATATCGAGGTCGCAGGAAAAACGGGTACGGCTCAGGTCATCAAGGAGAGTGCATTCAAGAATGTCCAGGAATCCAAAATACCGGAGATATACAGGGACAATGCCTGGTTTGTGGCTTTTGCACCATTCGCCGGGCCGCGCATCGCCGTGGTCGTTTTGGTTGAACACGGCGGTCATGGAGGATTTGCGAGTGCTCCGATTGCCCGGAACATGATCGACTTTTATCTGCACGGGGACAAACTGCCATGAAAAGAAAGACACCGCTGCTTGACTATAACCTTCTCTTGCCGGTCCTGCTGCTGATCATCGTTTCCATCGTGAACCTGTACAGTGCGACCATGGGTATGCAGGGCAAAGCAAACGGCGTATCGCCTTTGTTCTACAAACAGCTCCTGTGGTTTTTCATCGGTACCGTGGCCCTGTTCGTGTTTGCCTCCATCGATTACCGGATGCTGAAGAAGCTTTCCATGGTTCTCTATGGTGCCACGATTCTCCTCATCATGATCACGATCGTCAAGGGCAGAACCGCGTACGGAGCCCAGCGGTGGCTGTCCCTCGGTTTCTTTTCATTCCAGCCTTCTGAACTCGCAAAGTTTGCACTGCTGCTCGTCCTGGCGAATTATTTTGACGAGCATTGGATTGAAAACGGATACACCATTGGTTCTCTGCTTGCTCCCATTATCATGATCCTGATTCCGTTTCTTCTGATCATCAAACAGCCTGATCTCGGGACAGCCATCATCATTCTGCTGATCGGGGCGTCCATTATACTGTTTTCCGGCGTGAAGCTGAGGACATTTCTTCTCTTTCTGGTGGCGTTCGTCACCATTCTGCCGCTGGGCTGGCATTTTATGAAAGGGTATCAGAAGACCCGGCTCGTTGCCTTTGTCGATCCCTACAAGGACCCGCTCGGTTCCGGATATCACCTCCTGCAATCGCGCATAGCCGTCGGATCAGGCAAGCTGTTCGGGGTCGGATACCTGAAGGGGACACAGAGCCACCTGAATTTTCTCCCGGAGTCCCATACCGATTTTATCTTCTCCGTTCTTGCCGAAGAATGGGGGTTTGCGGGCTGCGTCGTCGTTATCGCTTTGTTTGCCTTTATCCTGTTTGAAGGACTCCGTATCTCGCGGTATGCGAAAGACCGGTTCGGGGTCGTCCTTGCATTCGGCATTACCATCTCGATCTTTTTGCAATTTTTTATAAATATAGGTATGAGTACCGGTATTCTGCCTGTCGTGGGCATTACCTTGCCGTTTATGAGTTACGGAGGCACCTCTGTTCTCATGTTTATGATTGAAATCGGCATTCTGTTGAGCATTTATATACGAAAATTCAGATTTGAGGAGATGTGAACACATGAATAAACCAATTGTGCAGGAACGAGTCATCATGGAGTACCATCCGGAAAACCGCTCTGCAGGCGCAGTTCAGCCGCCTGCACCGGCGGATATACCGGAACGCTATCTGCGCAGCGATATCGAAGGTATGCCGGATCTGAGCGAGGCTGAAGCAGTGCGCCATTTTACCCGTTTGTCCTACATGAACCACAGCCTCGATGCCGGCATGTACCCCCTCGGCTCGTGTACGATGAAATACAACCCGAAACTTATGGAAGCAGCAGCAGGGTACGATGGATTTTCCCTGGTGCATCCGCTGTTCCCGCAGGACATGACTCAGGGAGTGCTCGAGCTGTTATACCGGACAGAACAGTATCTCCGGGTGCTGAGCGGAATGGATGCATTCTCTCTGCAGCCTGCCGCCGGTGCCCATGGGGAGCTTGCCGGCATGCTCATGGCCGCCCGGTACCATAAGGTCAGAAAAACGAACAAGCATACCATCCTTATCCCGGACACAGCGCACGGGACCAATCCCGCGAGTGCGGCGATGGCCGGTTTTAAGGTCGTCAATGTCCCGTCCGGGAGCCACGGGATGATAGAGGCTGCCATGCTGCGGCCGTTTCTCAGCGAC
>JAJYLM010000132.1 GCA_021787655.1 bacterium | reverse complement strand
CAAATACCGATAAGAAAGTACATCGGAAACAGCATCAGTTCCCAGAAGATATAGAACAGGAAGAAATCCAGCGACATGAAAACGCCGAACATGGCAGTTACCAGCAGGAGATAGAGCGAGAAATATGCCTTGTGCGCCTTATTGATGTTCCATGACGCAAAAACCGCAAGAAATCCGAGCAGACCGGTCAGAATGATCATGGGAGCGCTGATACCGTCAACACCGAGATAGTACTGTATGTTAAACGCAGGTATCCATGAATACTGTTCAACGAACTGGAATCCTCCGTCGGAAAGATTCATCGTCGCGTACATATAGAAAGACAGAACCATGGGTATGAACGTGAAAACAACCGTGGTCCACCGGATCCACGAGACCTTGTCCCTGGGCATCAGCAGCACAAGCACAAAGCCTATCATCGGTGTAAAAACAATCCAGCTCAACAAATAATTCGGCAACATCTCTTCTTCCTCCTATAATAAAACAAACGAAAGCAACAGCGCCAGGCCAAGAATGGCAAAAATCAGGTAGTTTTGTACGAGTCCCGTTTGTATCTTCCTGAGCACGCCGCCCGCAGACACAACGCCATCCCCGACGGCATTGACCGCACCGTCGACCACGATCCTGTCGAAGGCGCCGTCAAAATCAGACAATTTTTTACCGAGTTTTGCAGCACCATTGACAGCACCGTCGATGATCCGGGCGTCGAACAGCGACAGGATGGTGTTCAGCTTCAGGACACCGCCAACGATGTACTTGAGATAAAACTCATCGACATAATACTTGTTCAGGAGCCAGGCGTATGCCGTCCTGAACGACTGCGCCATCCGCGCCGGCAGCTCCGTATTCACGGCGTAGAAATAGTATGCGCCGCCGATCCCTGAGAAGGCCGCGAGTACCGATACCCCCATGAGCGTCCACTCCAGTGTATGCGAGCCTTCCGGCACCGCAAATCCGGAATTGAACACGGGTGCGAGGAATTGGGCGAACACATTATGCACGCCGAACACTTCCGGCATGCCGATATACCCGCCGGCAGCCGATAAGACCGCCAGAATGAGAAGGGGAACAGTCATCGTCTTCGGGGATTCATGAATGTGTTCAGCAGTGTGGTGGTCCATCCGCGGTTTACCGTAGAACGTCAGCAGGACGAGCCGCGTCATATAGAAAGCCGTAAGGACCGCGCCCAGGACACCGAGCAGCCAGATAAAGGTGCCGCCGTACGGGCTGACGTACGCATTGTAGAGAATATCGTCCTTGCTGAAAAATCCTGCAAACCCGGGAACGCCGGTTATGGCAAGGGTAGCAATAATGAAGGTCGCGGTGGTTACCGGGAGCTTTTTGGCGAGCCCTCCCATCTTCCGGATGTCCTGTTCTCCGGACATCGCATGGATGACGCTGCCGGAACCGAGAAACAGGAGCGCCTTAAAAAAGGCGTGCGTCATCAGATGGAAAATACCTGCGCTGAAGGCACCGACCCCGACGCCAATAAACATGTATCCGAGCTGGCTCACGGTCGAATAGGCGAGTACCTTCTTGATATCGTTCTGGACAAGGCCGATCGTCGCCGCAAAGAATGCTGTCAGAGCACCGACGATTGCAATGACCCGCAGGGCGTCCGGTGCGAGGACATAGAGGAAATTCATCCGGGCTATCATGTAAACACCGGCGGTGACCATCGTGGCAGCGTGTATCAGCGCACTGACCGGTGTCGGACCTGCCATTGCATCGGGGAGCCATACATAGAGTGGAATCTGGGCCGACTTGCCGGTAGCACCGACGAAGAGCATGATGCCGGTTGCCGTGAGAACTGCCACGGGAACAAGTGCGATATTCGATTTCAGAACGCTGAAATCGAGAGACCATATCCCGGTCTTCACACCGAGTGTTGTAAACAGGAGCAGGAAGCCGGCAATGAAACCGAAATCGCCGATCCTGTTCACCACGAAGGCCTTCATTCCTGCCCGTGCGTTTTCGATCTTTTCAAACCAGAATCCGATCAGCAGGTACGAACAGAGTCCGACGCCCTCCCACCCGACGAACATGAGCAGGATGCTGCTGGACAACACCAGTAAGAGCATTGCGAAGGCAAACAGGTTTAAGAATGCGAAATAACGGGAGTAGCGCTTGTCGCCGTGCATGTAACCGACCGAATACAGATGTATGACCGAACCAACGCCGCTGACGATAAGGATCATGACCGCAGACAGCGGGTCAATCAGGAATGCCAGATTGACCTGAAAGCTCCCGAGCCCTATCCATGTATACACCGTATCGGTAAATTGCCGCTGATCGGCCGGCAGGGATATCAGATGAAAATACGCGGTGACAGCCAGCACGAATGAGAGTGAAATCGAGCCGACTGCAATACTATCGACGACGCGGCGGGGCAGTCTCTTTCCTATCAGCAGGTTTATGATCGCACCGGTGAGCGGAAGTACGGGGATCATCCATATCATATGTTCGATCATCTGCCTGCTCTCCCTGCCGGGCGACGGTTCACCAAAGTCCGGTCATGTTCAATGATTCCTGTCTGCATCATCCCTACCCTTTCATCGAATCTTCTTTATCAAGATCTATGGTCCGTGTCGTTTTATAGACAGCGATGACGATCGCCAGAGCGACCGCTACCTCAGCCGCGGCTATGACGATCGAAAACAGGGCAAAAATCTGTCCCTGTATGCCCCGGTCGATGAACTTCGAGAAAGCAACCAGGTTGATATTCGCTGCATTGAGCATCAGCTCGACACCCATGAGCACGGCAATTGCGTTTTTCCGGGTCAGAACTCCAAAGACACCGATGGAAAATAAAAGGCCGGACAGTATGAGATAATCCTGCAGCGATATGGGAGAAAGCATTGTTTAGTGTACCTTCTTTCCGGCAGTGTCCTGCCGCTGTTCATTCCCCGGGTCTCCGGCACCGGCCTGGCTTGTCCCGCGGACTTCTGAACGTATCAGGTACGCCGCACCAACCATCGCAAGAACGAGGAGAATGGAGGCAAGTTCGAACGGGAGCAGAAAGGTGCCCATCAGTTGTGTGCCGATCGGCCGTGCCGTCGGCAGATCCGGCTTGAAACCGATGAACAGCCAGTTCACCGGCTTGACGGAGTAGTAAATGATGGTGAAGGTCACGATCGCGCTGATTGTCCCCATGACCAGTGTCCCGAGTTTGTTGAAGATGTCGACGCTGTACACGTTGTGGGTGAGCATCACACCGAACACGATCAGGATGAGAACGCCGCCGATGTAAATCAGCACCTGGGTCACACCGACGAAATCGGCCCCGAGGAGAATGTAGATGCCTGCAACGCCGGACAGGGTGAAAAACAATGCAAACGCCGACCTGACGATGTTCCTGAGAAGGACGACCATCAACGCCGAACCGATGATGACGGCAGAAAAAAGATAAAAGAAAACAGCCTGGATTGTATAAGAAGTTACGCTCATTGTGCAGCCTCTTTCTGTTCTTTTGTGACGTCCGCCGTCTTCTCTTCCGCCTTTTTCCCGGGGGACTGCGCTTCACCGAGGCCGAAGTGGGAAATCAGGTCTTCCTTTGTGTATGCTGAAAATTCGTACTTCTTCTCAAAGTAAAGACAATTATCGACCGGGCAAGCTTCCACGCACAGACCGCAGTAAATGCAGCGTGCATTATTGATGTCGAAAATAACAGGCCTGAGCTTTTTATTCTCGTCGCGCACGGTCTTCAGTGTTATGACATCCACAGGGCAGATCCGCGCACATGCCGTACAACCGGTACAGATGTTGATATTGACGAACAATTTCCCCCTGAACCTGTCCGGCGGTTCCCGCTTCACTTCGGGATACTGCTGCGTAACCTCCGCCTTTGGATTCACGCCGTACTTGATGGTAATCCCCATACCGGTCAGCACAGAGTTCAGAGCAGTAAACATTTTTTTAAAGTAGCCCGCCATTCCTTCTCCCTCAGTGCACAATGATCCGTGCGATAATGTCATAGATACCCCTGCCGTGGAGCAGCAGTACCCAGACACTCGCACCGATAAGATTGAAGAATGCAATCGGCGTCAGGTATTTCCAGCACAACTCCATAAGCTGATCGACACGCAGCCTCGGCAACGTCCAGCGGATCCACATCATAAGATAGATCAGAACGAACACCTTCATAAAAAAGACAGCGACCTGCAGCACGTCCCGAAGCCAGAGCGGCATCGAGATACCGCCGATAAACGGAAGGTGCCAGCCTCCCAGAAACAGCGTCGTCGCTATGGCGCTGACCACGAACATATCGCCGTATTCAGCCATAAAGAAAAAGGCAAACCGCATACCGGTGTACTCAGTGTGATATCCCGCCACAATCTCCGATTCTGCCTCCGGTATGTCGAACGGCGTTCTGTTGACCTCTGCTATGGCTGCTATAAAATAGACAAAGAATGCAAGGAACGTGAACGGGTTGTTAAACACCAGCCACCGGAAGATACCCAGTCCGCCGCCCTGATACACGATAATGTCGCGCATGTTCATGGACGCAGGCAGGATGATCGCCGCAAGCAGTGAGAGAACGATGGGTATTTCATAACTCACAATCTGCGCAACCGCACGCATACCGCCGAACAACGACCATTTGTTGTTCGATCCCCACGCACCCATGAGTATTGCCATGGAGACGACGGAAGAAATGGCGATGATGTACAACACACCGACATTCAGGTTTGCCACGGCGATATGATCGCTGTAGGAGAGCGGAACGAATGCTGCAAACGATACGGTAAAAACGATGTATGGTGCAAGGATGAACAGCCACTTATCCGCATAGAAGGGGATGATGTCCTCCTTGAGCAGCAGCTTCACGCCGTCCGCCACGAACTGCAGCAGTCCATAGGGACCGACCCTGTTGGGCCCTATCCGGGCCTGGATATCGCCCGCGACCTTTCTTTCTGCGTACGTCGCCAGGCCTTCATAGAGCAGCGATATGCCGAGCACGATCGCGCCGGAAACGAGCATGATGAGGACGGTCACAAGAAACCTCGTCAGAAAAACAGGGGTGTTCAGTCCTCCGACAATGCGGCTGATAAGTTCTGTCATCGGTCAATCTCCGGAAGGATGATATCCATGCTGCCGATAATGGCTATCAGATCGGCTATCATGACCCCCCGTGCAAGTTTTGGAATGATACTGAGGTTTGCAAACGACGGCGCCCTGATCTTCAACCGGTACGGTTTTGTCGATCCGTCGCTGACAAGATAAAAGCCGAGTTCACCGCGGGGGTTCTCTGCACGGACATAAACCTCTCCTGCGGGCGGCTTGAGGACCTTCGAAACCTTTGCCGTGTAATCACCGGGAGCGAGCATATCGAGACACTGCCTGATAATCCTTGACGATTCCTCCATCTCGTAAATCCGCATCATGTACCTGTCCCATGCATCTCCGACCGTACCAACCTCGCCTTTGCCCACGGGTATATTGAAATCGAGCTCGTTGTAGATGAGGTACGGCTCGCTGCGCCTGAGATCCCACGGTATGCCGGACGCCCTGAGATTGGGTCCTGTGACCCCGTAATCCAGCGCATCCTGAGTGCTGATCACCGCGATGTTGGCAAGCCGTTTGATGAAAATTGCATTATAGGAGAGCAGCTCGTTGTATTCTTTTATTTTTGCAGGAAAATAATCGAGGAATTCCCTGGTCTTCCCGATAAACCCTTCGGGGATGTCCTGGGAGACCCCGCCTATCCGTATGTAATTATAGGTCAACCGCGAACCGCAGGTCATCTCGAACAGATCATTGATGAATTCACGCTCCCGGATGCCGAACAAAAACGGTGTAAAAGCTCCCATGTCGGAAGAGAACGAACCAAAGGCGATGAGGTGGCTGGATATCCTGTTCAACTCCGCCATGATGACCCGCAGTATCTGGGCCCTGCGCGGAATCTCGATATTGAGAAGTTTTTCCACGGTCATCGCGTAGGCAAGATTGCAGTTCATCGAGGCAAGATAATCGAGCCGGTCCGTGAACGGAGTAAACTGCGGATAGGTTACCCGCTCTGCTATCTTCTCGAGCGAGCGGTGCAGATAGCCGATATACGGTCTCGCATCACGGAGCACCTCGCCGTCCGTGCTTACCAGCAGTCTGAGCACGCCGTGGGTACTCGGGTGCTGCGGCCCCATGTTTACCTGCATGAATCTTTCATCGGCTGCCGGCATTTAGACGTCCCACGTGTGGTACTGTTTTGGATACACGTAATCCTTGCGCAAAGGATATCCATCCCAATCTTCGGGCATGAGTATCCTCCGGAGGTCAGAATGCCCGTCGAAAACAATGCCCATAAGGTCGTAT
>JAJYLM010000131.1 GCA_021787655.1 bacterium | reverse complement strand
TTCCGATCTGGGGAAGATACATCCTTGCCGACATCGCCGTTGCAGGAAAAACCGGTTCCATCCACGGAGATGACCCCGAGGGTGACTACGAGTGGTTTGTCGGTATTGCCCCGGTCAAGGATCCGCAGATCGCGGTTGCGGCTCTCGTGGTAAACGGCAAACGGTGGACGATCAAGGGGTCATATCTTGGTGCGCAGGCGTTGCTTGCCTACTTTTTTCCTGATGCCGCAAAGAAGCTTCTCAGCGAACGGTGAGCGTCGCGCTGTCAGAACCTGACGGCTGCCATCACACTCAACCCGTTTTCCGAAGGCAGGATCAGGAAGCTTGACTCGATGTGCGGGTGGTAGGTGTCCCGGTAGTTCTTTTCGTCAGAGATAGCGCGCGTCGGTTCTGTCCAGATCTGGAGTTCGCTCACACCGGTACCGATGACGAAGAGTTCAAGTGCCTGCTGCCACGGTGTGCCGCCGCCCTGCCGAATCCGGCTGCCATACACGCTCCAGGCAACCCCTGCACCTGCTGCATTCACGAGGACGCCGAGAAGGTGCTGTACCCATGCTTTGCCTGCGATCTCTGCATCGGATGACTGCCGGAGGTAGTTCTCTGCTGCGGCAAGTTTTTGCGCCTTTTCCTCAGGCGTGCTGTCGGGCATATTCCGGAGTGCTTCGGCTGCTGTCCGTGCCCTGAAGGGAAATATCAGCATTCCTCCGAGACCGATCAGCGACTCGGCTGCGGAGATACCCCCGGTGACCTGAAGCACTTTGCTGTTGGTCGTCAGGGCTGCAGTGAGTGAAACTGCAGTGGCACCCGAATAGAATGCAACCCAGCCGTCCCACCAGAGCGTTGCAGCGCCGGTGCCTGCATCCAGAGCCTGCTGGATGTACTGAATTCTATCCCCTGCAGTGCCGTCTGATCCTGCGTCGGCGTGAACTGTGACGACCGTGCTCATCAGAACAACGGCCATGAACAGGGAGAGTAAGAATGGTTTCATACGTTCTGTGGTAGCATACCTTCTGCCGCGAGGAAAGAGAATTGTAAACCGCGGGACCGTGTTGTTGAAAAAGCGCGGATAACGGGGTATACAGGAACACAGCGGCCGGAAAAGCCGCAGGGCAAGAAGGCCGGGAGGGATGCTGTATGGAAAAACTCACGAAAGAACAAATACTCAAATCTCTGGAGTTGTTCTCGCAGGTAAAAACGCACCGTTTTTTCTACAAGGCGAGCGGCTTTACGGACCAGGAGCTGGACCGTCCTCTCATTGTCATAGCAAACTCGATGCAGGATGCCGGCATCGGCCACGTCCACCTGAAGGCACTCGCAGATGCCGTCAAAGCAGGCATCTATCTCGCAGGGGGCACGCCTGTTGAGTTTAATACCATAGGGCCGTGCGGCGGCTACTGCAAGGACGGCTCACTCGATCCGACCCTGCTCTTGTACGATCTTCCCCAGCGCGATGCCATAGCCGATTCCGTGGAGATACAGGTCAAAAATCTCGGTGCCGATGGTCTCGTCATGATGGGGACGTGTGACAAGTCGGTTCCCGGACTGTGGCTTGCGGGTGCCCGGCTCAACCTGCCGACCATCTTTTATACGGGCGGACCTGCAGAGCCGGGCATGTTCGAGGGTAAACCGACGACGTTTCCAACGGACGTTATCCTCGAGGGTGTCAACAGGACCCTTGCCGGAAAAATGGACGAGGAAGAGTTCCGCAGGACTATGTATTCCATGGAGGACAAATGGGTGACGTCCTGCGGTGCGTGTCCCGAGCTTACCACGGCAAATACCGTGCAAATGGCAACCGAGGTCATGGGGCTCACCCTGCCGGGCGTCGCGACGGTCTCCGGCGGAAACCTCATGCACCGGGTGAGGCTTGCAAAGCAAACAGGGTATGCCATCGTGGAACTCGTCAAACAGGGCAGGAGGTTTAAGGATTTCGTGACAACACCCGCGATCAAAGACGCCCTTCGGCTGATCATGGCGGTATCCGGGAGCACCAACGGCATACTCCACCTGCTTGCTCTCGCATCAACGATGTCGCTGGATGTGGGCCTCGAAACGGTATCCGAAATATCCGATACAACGCCGTATCTCGTGCCCCTCCGGCCGAGCGGCCCCTTTACCATGAAAGACCTGCACAACGCAGGCGGTCCCCTTGCTGTTCTGAAAAGGATCCAAAGGGATGTCGCCGTGGACAGGCCCACGGTGACCGGTGAGACTATCGGCGACAGGCTCGCCGCGGTATCGGTCCGCAACGACCGGGTTATCCTGCCGGCAGAACAGGCCATTTCACCGTTCGGCGGCATCGTGGTCATGCGCGGCAACCTTGCGCCCAACGGTGCACTTGCGCGGTACACGATCGTAAAGAAGGAAAACCGCTTCTTTACCGGAACGGCGAAATGTTTCGATGAAGAACAGTTCGCGCTGTTCGCCATTCTCAACGGTGACATCGTATCCGGCGATGTGATCGTCCTGCGGTACCAGGGACCGCGGGGAGGGCCCGGTTTCGCCGAGAATTTCAGGACGGTGCTGATCCTCGGCTCTCTCGGTCTGCATGACGTTGCCGTGATTACGGATTCGAGGTTCTCCGGGGCAACGACCGGCGCACTCTACGTCGGCTATATTTCCCCTGAGGCGCAGACGGGTGGACCGATAGCCGCTGTCAGGGATGGTGACCGGATCACCATCGATGTGGAGAAACGGGAGGTTTCCGTTGACCTCACGGAAACCGAAATCCGCCAGCGGTTGGCTGCGTGGAAGCCGCCGGAAGCCAAGATCAAGGAAGGTGTGCTCGTTCAGTGGTACCTGTCTGCCGGACAGTTTGAGACCGGGGCCATGCTGCCGCGCCGGCTTCCATAGGCTTTGTCCGGTTGCATTATTTTGTGTTCGGACATATACAGGATCAGAGGACACAGGAGCGATGAAAACACCGGAAGAATATATTGAGAGCCTCAGGAAGCTCAGCCTGAACGTCTACCTGTTCGGCAAGCGTATTGAAAACGTGGTCGATAACCCCGTACTGAGGCCGTCGTTGAATGCGGTGGCAATGACGTATGCTATGGCCATGAAACCGGAGAATGCTGACATCATGACCGCCACCTCCCACATCACCGGCAGGAAGATCAACCGTTTTACCCACATCCATCAGAGCGTGGACGATCTTGTCAAAAAGAGCAAAATGGGCCGGCTCATGGGCAGCATCACGGGATGTTGTTTCCAGAGGTGTGTGGGTATGGACGCCCTGAACGCACTTTCCATCGTGACCTACGACATCGATGCTGCCCATGGTACGTCGTACCATGAACGATTTTTGCGGTACCTGGAGTACGTGCAGGATCAGGACCTCGTCTGCGACGGCGCCATGACGGATCCCAAAGGCGACCGATCCCTGCCACCGCACCAGCAGAGCGATCCGGATATGTATCTGCGGGTCGTCGAAGAGCGGAAGGACGGTATCGTGGTGCGGGGCGCCAAGGTCCACCAGACCGGCGCCGTGAATTCCCACGAGGTCATCGTCATGCCGACCATCACCATGCGGGAACAGGATAAGGACTATGCCGTCTCGTTTGCCGTACCGAGCGATACCCCGGGAATCACCTACATCATCGGACGGCAGGCGAGCGACACGAGGAAGCTTGAGCGCGGCAGGATGGACCGCGGCAATGTTTCCTTTGGCGGTCATGAGGCGCTCATGGTCTTCGATGATGTTGTCGTCCCGTGGGACAGGGTCTTCATGTACCGTGAATACGGGTTTGCCGGCAGCCTGGTGGAGCACTTTGCCTCCTATCACCGGCAGAGCTACGCGTGCAAGGTCGGTGTCGGCGACGTGCTGATCGGTGCAGTGCAGACCATTGCAGAGTACAACGGAACGGACAGGGCCTCGCACGTCAGGGACAAGATCGTCGAGATGAACCACCTCAACGAGACCCTGTACTGCGGGTGTATCGCATGCGCCGCTGAGGGTCACCGGGAAAACAGCGGGACCTACAGCGTCGATGCGCTGCTGGCGAACGTCCACAAGCAGAACGTGACGCGGTTTCCCTACGAGATTTCCCGGCTTGCACAGGACATCGCGGGAGGACTGGTCGTCACCATGCCGTCCGAGGAGGATCTCAGGTCCGAACAGATCGGGCCATGGCTCAGAAAGTACTTCGCCGGGAAAAGCGGAGTTCCGGCAGAGAACAGGATGCGCATCCTGCGGCTCATCGAGAACCTTACCCTGGGAAGTGCCGCGGTCGGGTACCTGACCGAGTCTCTGCACGGGGCGGGTTCGCCGCAGGCGCAGCGGATCATGATAGCCCGTCTTGTCGATATAAAACAGAAGCAGAAGCTCTCCTGGAAACTCTGCGGTATCGGGGACGATGCTCCAGCAGACACGCCCGCAGGGGGCCGGAAGCAAACCGGAGACGGCTCCGGGCGGAACAAGCCATGAAAGCAACCTTCCGGTATTATGCGGAAAAAATAAAGGCGGCATGGCATGGCCTTGAGCAGCAGTTCTATAACCTCCCCCTGAAGTTCAAACTGACGCTGGCAATGCTGATGATCATGATCCTGATGCTCGGGCTGCTTTCGTTTTTGCATTATAACAGCGAAAATATGCTCCTGCGGAACATCATGGATGACACGCTCGAGCTTTCATCCGCCATCCAGATCGGGGTCCAGCAGCTCACCATGGGGACGGGCAAAACGGATGAAGCGCGGCTGCAGTCGTACATCAACAGCCTGAAAGAAAAGGGTGTGAAGGAAATTTCCATCGTGAACAACGAGAACCAGATCATCGCGAGCTCGAACCCGAAGCACAAGGGCAAGATGATATCCATCATCCACCCCAAGCGGGAATTCATGATAACGGCAAACCTCGGCGAGGAGCACGCAACATTGCCGCAGAAATCCTATAACATCATCGTTCCTATCATCGTCGGCAACGTTCAGCTCGGGTACGCTCATATCGTCATGCACCTCGACGATATCCAGCAGATGCTTGAATCCACGTTCTATGAGCGGATCCTCGTTACCATCATCATCCTCAGCCTCGGCATGGCCGCAGTGATGTACCTGTCCAGCAGGTATACCAGACCCATCTACAACGTGATCGATGCGGAAAAGATGGTCTCCGACGGCGACCTCACCGTCCGGCTTACCGAGGACCGCAACGACGAGATCGGCACGCTCAATAAAGGCTTCAACAATATGGTGAGGAGCCTGTCCGAGAAGCGGGATCTCGAGGACAAACTGCACAAGGCGGAAGAACTTTCACGGCTCGGCCAGCTTTCAGCCGGGCTTGCGCACGAGATCAAAAACCCGCTGAATCTGATCAACCTGAGCATCGATCACCTCAAGGCCAGGGCATCCGGTCTCGACGAAAAGACGAGAGACGAATTCGTCGGCACCATGGAAACCATCAAGGCAGAGCTCTACCGCCTGAACCGGCTGACCGAACAGTTCCTGAGCCGCGGAAAAACAACGATCGAGCATACGGAGATCATCAGTGTCAATGTGCTCCTCGAACAACTGACGGGCCTGATAAAGAACAAGGCTGAATCCCAGGGTATCCGTATCGACCTCGTCCTTCCGGATGTGCGGGTGGAGGTGACCGGAGAGGCCGAACAGCTCAAAACCGCGTTCCTCAATATCGTCCTGAACGCCATCGACGCGATGCCGTACGGAGGCACGCTTGCCATCGGGCTGAGCGCGGCGCTGGATCAATGCCGGGTGGTTTTCAGGGACAGCGGGTCGGGCATATCGGACGATATCAGGGACAAGATCTTCGAACCGTTCTTCACGACCAAGGAAACGGGCATAGGACTGGGACTGGCAATCAGCAAAGACGTCATCGCGCAGCACAACGGAACGATCTCGGTCGTGACCGGACCGGACAGGGGCACGGAATTTACCATTACCCTGCCGCTGGCGAAAGCGGGAGCGTACCATGGAGTATAATATCGTCGTCGTGGACGATGAAATAAAGCAGGCGGAGATCATCGTAAAGATCCTCGCGGATCACGGGTACACGGCAAAGGCGACGAACAGGCCGCACGAGGTCGTCGCTATCGCACAGAACAACCTCCTGGACCTCGTTGTCACGGACCAGGCGATGCCCGGCATGGACGGTATCAAGCTGCTCGAGGCGCTCTCGCTGCTGCAGGACCCTCCGCTCGTCGTCATCCTGACCGGCTACGGGACCATATCGAAGGCCGTGGAAGCAATGAAGAAGAAGGCGTTCGACTACATAACCAAGCCCATCGACATGGACCGTCTCCTGCTGACCGTGAAGAACGCGCTCGAGCTCAGGCGTCTGGGCCGGGAGAACCGCGAATTGAAGGCCATCATCAGGGGCGAGGGA
>JAJYLM010000130.1 GCA_021787655.1 bacterium | reverse complement strand
CGATCTTTCGGAACGCCTTTCACCGGAAAAAAAAGTTTGTCTTATCAGCGCCGGATCCGGGATGATTACAGTTTGATGTCCCTGAGGAACCGGGCGTTGTTGTCAGGCACGGACGGGTTGATGTACATACCGGTACCGATTTCGAACCCCGCCGTCCTGGTTACTCTCGTAACAATGGACACATACCAGTGAAAATACTTGACCGCACACTCCTGGGGAGACAGCGAATGGATCACATAGTTGAAATCCGGATTTCCAAGTCCCTTGTCCAGCCTCTGGAGCGTTTCTTTCAGAATACCTGCAAGGTCATGCAGTTCACTCTCAGTTATGCTCCCGAAACAGGCGCTGTGGCGTTTCGGAAATATCCAGATATGGAACGGGGACAGCGCTGAATAGGGAATGAAGGCAACGAACGAATCATTCTGGGAAATGATCCGTACGCCATCATTGAGCTCTTCTTTCATGATCAGACAGCACAGGCATTCTCCAAAATCATCGTAGTACCGCAATGCCCCTTCTATTCGGCCCTTCAGCCGTCCCGGGATCACCGGTGTACCCACGATCTGGGAGTGCGGGTGCTGCAGTGAAGTCCCGGCACGCTGGCCGTGGTTTTTAAATATGATCACGTGTTCAATGAATTTGGTTTTATAAAAATCGAGGAATCTCTGCCTGTATGCAGACAACATATCTTCGACCCGATCACGAGGGAGAATTGCAAGGGATGCGTTGTGCAGCGGCGTATCGATGATGACTTCGTGCAACCCGGCTCCTGTCATGGACTTCTTTGCTCCGCTGCTCTGCCTGGTTATGGACGTCTCATACTGGACAGCAGCAAACTTGTTGGGCACCACCCTGACTGTCCACCGGTTGTCCCTGTCGATGTGGAATGTCTCAGGCGGGGTCTGGCCTTCGTTTCCGGCACACAGGGGACATGACGGAACATATGCCGGCAGATCATCCTTTTTCCCTGCTGTAACAAAATCTTCCGGCCTCTTCGCACGCTCGGGAGCGATAATGACCCAGTCACCGGTAACAAAATTAAACCGCAGTTCGGACATAATGTTATTCCTGATTGTAGTATAGCCCCGTTGCAGAACGAATACAATTAAAACAAACAGTTGTGTACCCGGGTGCAAACGTTCCCGGTCTCCGAAAACCGCCTCCAGTGTTATTTCTTGGCAGACGGCAGCCCCATTGCAAGGGCACGGAGCTTCCAGAGCAGCAGTGCGAGCCGCGATCTTTTCTGTGGAGCGGATGTACGGTCAGTGAGTATCACCTTGTCCTGATGTTCGAGTGCCTCCTTCAATTCCCGTGCATCTTTGAAGCGATCATTGGGATTTCTCTCAAGAGCGTGAAGGATGATTTCCTGAAGCTGGGGAGACAGGTCAGGACGCAGGCTGGCGGGAGGGACCGGGTTGTCGAGCATCTTCGACTGCATGGCTGCATAAACATTTTCTCCCTGAAACGGAACTCTCCCGGTCAGCATCTCATACAGGATAATACCGAGGCTGTAAATATCCGTCCGCGCACTGCCGCGGCTCCCCTTGATCTGCTCAGGGGACATATAGTCGGGCGTGCCCACAGGCTGGGACAGCCCGGTCCAAGTGATCTTGCGCAGGGCGGCATCGAGCGCGATGCCGAAATCCATCAGTTTCAATCTGCCGTTGCGCAGAATCATGATGTTGTCCGGCTTGAGGTCCCGGTGCACGATATTCCGGTCGTGGAGATAGATAAGTACATCGCACAGCTGATCGGCGATATCGATTGCCGCAGGAACAGACAGACGGTGTTCCCGCTGCAGCAGCGAGCTCAGGAGCTCACCCTCGACATACTCCATGACCAGATAAAGCCTGCTTTTTTCCTTCGTTTGAAAAACCTTGATAATACCGGGATGGTCGAGGCTCAGGCCGATGTGTTCCTCCCTGAGAAATCGCTGGTGGAATACGATATCGCTTGCATACTGAAGATGCGGTACCTTCACAGCGACAATCTTTCCGTCCCCGGTGTCACGGGCACGGAATATGGACGCCATGCCGCTCGTCGCCAACGTATCGAGGAGTTCGTATTGATCAAGCATTTGTCCGGGAACGAGTTCGCCCATATATGACGCCTTTTTCTAACCGAAAGCATCCTGCTTGTCAAACGGTAAACACCGGTGACACATCACCGCCAGAACCTCCACCACGATTGCTGCTCCCTATGAACCCCGGGGTTGGCAATTGAAAGGATTTGAACGCTGATATTATCCTCTGCCCCGCTTTCGCGCGACCTGTCGATGATAGCGGAACAGGCAGCTTCGGGTTTGTCAGCCCGTACCATGCCGGCAAGCTCATCATCGCTCAGTACCTCGTACGCACCATCGCTGCACTGGAGCAGCGTGTCACCGGCCTGAAGGTCTATCTTGAGAAAGTCGATGGATGCAAGCAGTTCATAGCCGAGGTAGCGCGTCAGCATATGCCGGTTCGGATGGGTCCGCGCTTCTTCTGGAGTAAGGATGCCGTACTCAACCCGCTCTCCCACCCAGGTATGGTCCTTGGTCAGCTGCGTGAAGGCACCGTTCCTGAGTAAATACAGCCTGCAATCGCCGATGTGCGCTGTCAGCAGACTGCCCCCGGTCAGGACACTTGCCGTTACTGCCGCTCCCATGCGTGCAAGCTCAGGCACAGTGATGGCTTTCTGGTACACCTCGAGATTTGCCTGGCGAACCGCATTTCTCAGGTTTTTCATGCTCAGCCCCGTTCCTGTCTGTGCGGACATCTCACGCTCAATAATTTCCAGTGCGAGCGCACTGGCGACCTCTCCTGCGTTGTGCGCGCCGAGTCCGTCTGCGACGATCATGCAAACGCCGTCATCA
Source organism: bacterium (assembly GCA_021787655.1). Classification (GTDB taxonomy): domain Bacteria; phylum JAMCPX01; class JAMCPX01; order JAMCPX01; family JAMCPX01; genus JAJYLM01. The sequence goes on along the minus strand of JAJYLM010000130.1, from coordinate 3,548 downwards.
TACTGATAAAGGCCGAGTGCGTCTTCGTTGTTCTCGCGCACAGGCCCTTTATCAGTAATCTGAAAAAACTCGATCTCTGGTTTTAAAGGATTCACGGCTCTTTGTATCCGACTCCTATCAGCGTACGTCCCGATCTCCTGTTGTTCAAGACGACATAAAGGACGCTCGCGACTGCCCACAGACCTGCTATCGCAAAACAGATATACGCCTCTGTCTTTGCATCAGCGTTGCCGATGATGTAAAGGTACAGTATTGCCCCCAACATTGCAAGGTTTGCAATGAGCCCGAGTGCCGGTATAATTGTATGCTTGATAATGCTGTGATCTTGACGGCCGGAAAATGCGATTATCGTCCAGATGCAGGTCAGTCCGTACAGCACAAACGTCCCGAAGTTCGAAGCAAGGGTTATGCCGGTCAGTCCGTCGACAGAACGCACGCCGACGGCAGCGATCAATATAGACACGATGACCAGCATCCAGACCGCCCGGTGCGGTGTTGCAAACCGTCCATGGAGGCTGTTGAGCAATGCCGGCATTTCGTTGTCCTGCGCCATTGCGTAGCTGACCCTGACTGCCGTGTTGATCGCACTCAGCGTTGTACCAAGAATCGCAAGCGCGACGGTAATGCCGATGGTCACCATGAGGCCGAAGCCGATGCCTCCCAGCAGGCTGTTTCCCAGCAGGACGGACATGTCTCCCATCGGTGCACTCGACGCACCAGCTGCAGCCAGTCCGGTCAGCGTTGTGCTGACACCGTTGCTGACCATAGTATTGATAAGTTTTTCGCTGACCATATAGTTTGCAGCAAAATATTCAAACAGGTATGCAAACAGCCCCTGGATAACCAGCGAAATGATCACCGCACGTGGAATGTCCCGTTTCGGGTTCTTGGCCTCTGCTGCGAATGCAGTCGAACTTTCGAACCCGACAAGGATGAGGATCGCGATCGTCGACTGTATCAGCATGCCTTGCAGCGAATGTATCTTGACGACGTCCCATGCACTGCTGAACGCCCACGTTGCCGCATGGGAAGGGTTGTGCAGCCTGTAGATGATCGCTGCGATGCTGAAGCCGACCAGGGAGATAAGCTGGACAACGTTGATGACAAATGCAGTTATCGTCGATCCGGTTACGCCGCGGTACGCAATGTATCCGACCATCCCCGCAAAGGCCACGGCAACCGCAGTCAGCTCCATGTTCGATAGGGTGCGTCCGGTAAACGCAGAATACATGTAGCCGATCAGAACTGCCATCATGGCGACCATCACTCCGGGATAGACCCAGTAAAAAAGGTGCGCAGCCCATCCGGTAATGAGTTTGGCCAGACGCGCCCATTTGTGATGGGTCTTGTTTTCCTGGTCCAGAAAGGCCTTTTCGGCAAAATAATAGGAGCTCCCGAACCCGGCCTCAGGATATATCTTTGCGAGCTCTGCATAGGACAGCGCTGTCAGGAACGCAAGGAGCAGCGCAAAGACGATGCCGGACCATATGTCCGTTGCAACCGATGCACCGTTCGGTGCCGTTGCTGCAGCCTGCATCTGGTACGTAATCCAGAGAAACGCACCCGGTGCTATCAACGCCATCGCATTGACCGTAACACCCGTTAATCCGAGCGTCGATTTGATCTGTGTGCCTGTTTTTTGTTCACCCATGACATCCTCCTTTAAAAGTTTACGTAAACCTGCGTGGTCCACTTCCACGTTCCATTGATGCCGGTATCATTGAACCAGACAGGGCCTGTCAGCAGGCTTATGTTTTTTGTCCAGTTCAAATACATGCCGAATCCTCCTCCGCCGACGTAGTTCTTGCCCGATGCGTAGTCAGCAGCAAGGACCATCGAATCGAGCCACCATGCGCCCGGAGCCCACACTGTTCTGTCGAACCCAACCATCCATCCCTGGTTGGCGGGCTGGCCGCTGCTGTTCAGAAGCACAGCATGGTTACCGTAATAGTATCCTGCATGCAGCCTGCCGATATAAGGAATGGTTTTACCGATGATAATGTCTCCTATATCGTATGCTGTCGTTGACGGATTTGTACCAACATCGAACACACCGACGGCAATACCCGGGAAGCCTTTGACGATGGTATCTTCCGGGGTTCCGATCTTTGCATTGAACATATAGGGATCAGCAGACGGATACATCGCATCGATACCAACCTCCATCTGAACCTTCTGGAACGGCAGCACACCTATTTCAAGTCCGAGATCCGTAGGAAACGTCGTACTTCCGTTCAGTGCGCTCTTATCGACGCTGAAATAATTTCCGATCATCAGTTCCGGAACACCATACGGATGGATGTCCTCTACGCATGAAGTCCAGTACTCGGTCGTCTCCCATGCATGTGCACGGCTTCCAAAACCTGCCGCCATGATGATTGCAGCACCAAGAACAACTGCGCCCTGTTTCAATTGTCTGACTGTTATCGTTTTCATATCCTGCCTCCTCAAGCATACCTAAGGCAGGGAACGTGCCAGATTCATAGAATAACCAGGAGAACCTTATGAACAGAGGGTTTGCCGGCAATTGCTTATGAATTGATGAATAACCTAAAACAGGACAAAATTGTTACGATGATACATTTATGAAAAAGCCTGGATCAATGCATCGTGGTCCATTTGGCAGGGGCATCGCACACAATGCCTCTGCCAGGAAATCTTCATTGAAAAAAAAGAGTGCAGTCGAAAAACCGCACCCTTTCTCTGAGAGTGGTCTATTGAAAAGGATCTTTAAAGACGATCGTCTGCGTTCGGTCCGCACCGATGGACAGAATATAAACCTTCACACCGGTATACGATTCTATGAATTTAATGTACTCTTTCATTTCGCTGGGAAGCGATTGAGTGTCTTTTGCTCCATTGAGTGATTTCCAGCCTTCGATCTCTTCAAAATTCGGCTTGCATCGTTCAAATTCGGGCAGGTTCGATGGAACATAATCAATCTTTTTGCCGTCAAGGGTATAGGATGTTGCAAGCTTAATCTTACCAATACCATCCAATACATCCGCCTTGGTAATTGCAATACCTGTTAACCCATTGATCATGACCGAGTATTTCAAAGCAACGAGATCAAGCCATCCGCATCTCCTCGGTCTGCCCGTTACCGAACCAAATTCTGCTCCAACACTGCGTATCTTGTTTCCGGTTTCGTCAAACAATTCGGTAGGAAAAGGACCTTCGCCTACTCTTGTTGTGTATGCCTTTGAAACACCTATGATCTCGGTGATCTTTGTCGGTGCTACGCCGGAACCTGTACAGATTCCGCCTGCCGTTGTATTTGAGCTTGTAACAAACGGATATGTTCCATGATCTACATCAAGCATGGTCCCCTGAGCGCCTTCGAACAGGATCCGTTTGTTCTTGTTGATCTCATTGTTGAGGAACAACGGTCCCTCAATAACAAATTTCTTTATTTTTTCACCATATACGCTGTATTCATCATAAATTTTATCAATATCGAAACCTTTATGGTTAAATACAGATTTCACATAATCATTTATGTCTATCACTATATCAGACAGTTTTTGCCTGAACTGTTCCGGATTGAT
>JAJYLM010000129.1 GCA_021787655.1 bacterium | reverse complement strand
AGTTCATGACAGATGTTGCCCGTTCTTGCGAGAGTTTCTGGTTCAACGCTGCGGAACCCGAATTGTCCGTATTCCCCTGGATCAGAATATGAATGGAAGGATTGTCCTTCAGCAACCGGACAAGCTCATCCAATGCAGGATAAAAAACCGGCGATACCCGGGAACTTCCTATGGGAAAATGAATGGATTGCGCGGTTATGGTCATCGTGCGCATGACCTGTGCAAGTGCTTTCATTTGCTTGTTGAAGGTGGATGCCGGAAGTGTCTCATTCCTGATGAGCATGAAGTTTGCCGTTGTTTTTCCATGGGTCGCTACATCCACGATGATCGTTTCACCGGAAAAACCCTGTGCAACGGCCGCAATCCGGTGATTGCCTTCCGGAACATGGATTGAATATACACCGGTTGAGGGATTGGTACCAACAAGCGACGGCGTTGCATTGCTGATGGTAATGACTGCGGCAAGCGGCATACCTGTGGTACTCGTCACAGTCCCTGCTATCTCGCCCATCTGTTCGTGTTGTACCGGTGCGGATGGCATGGCAGGAAGAAACGTGTAGCTTGCTCCCAAAAGGAGCGTCCATAGCGGTACTCCCCTGACCTGTTTAGTCTGCCCCACTAAACCGATGACCGGTAGCGTCTCGGTTTTTGTAAGACCAAGTTCGACACCAAGGTCGATGGCGAGCTGTTTATAAGGGGTAAAACGTACGCCCGGGACAATAAACTGTGGTGACTGATCATAATGGAGTGACGGTCTTGAACTGCTGACAAACTGGTGTGTATAATACTGAAGGAAGGGCGTTACGTAGGTAAAGGGAACATGCAGTCCAACGGCACCGAGCACCTGGTTGCTGTGATAAACATCCAGTGCATACTCTATCTCGTTATTCGGTAACCCGGAAGCGTACAGATCTGCAACCGTGGCATAGGGTCCGATGGTGTAGTCCGGTCCCGACAATAAATATCTCGAGTTGTCCCAGGTATATCCGATATTGATATCCAGAACGAAGGGCATTTCCGGTATCCAATCAAACCTTCTGGTTCCCAGGAGCCGTACTCCGAAATTCGTCGCATTCGCCTGATAACCAAAAGACGCGGTTCTTGTGTTCAGTTGAAAAAATGCGTCAACACCAAGAATAATGTTATACGGTATATGCCAATCCATCTTCAAGCCGCCGGTCAAGTCGCCGAAGACCTGATACAGATTATGCCTGCCTGCAGAATTGTTTGTTATCGTTTGGGATGAATTCGATTCGTTCAGAAACACCTCGAGCCATTCCGTAGCACCATAGGTCAGATGTACGTTTCCATCAAACCGCTGGTTGATATCTCCTGACGTATTGAGAAGATCATTGGAATAAAAATATAACCCGCTTATACCCACCATGCATGCACGCACTGGAATGCTCTCTGCAGAGACGACTGTTGCAATACCCAGTTCGCCGTCCACTGCAGAACCGTACACCGTAGCTGCCTGCGCACGAAGAGGAACACACGCTATCACCATACCCACCGCCAGAATCACCAGTTTCTTCATCACCGTCACCATCGATTCCTTTCATCATTTTTATAAAAAAATGTATGCTCGGAATAATAACCATAAGATCTACTATGTCAATACAATCGATGACGTATGGCGTGAACAATAGCAGACAAAGCGATGCATAATGACGTGAATGTTCTTATTGCATTTTACTAGTAAATCGTTTTATTGTATTTTTTATCATATCCGAGGAGGCAGGAATGGAATATCAGGAAATTATAGACAGGCTGAAGCACATCGTCGAAACACCGACACACCCCATACCCGAGGAGACACTGTCGAAGGTGCGGGAACGGTATTATGCACGGCATGCAAAGTCTGCTGCTTTATACGAAAAAGCAAAAGAGGTGATACCGGGAGGCGTCGAACATAACTTGAGCCTTGAAAAGCCCTTTCCCATCACCATGGATCGGGCAAAAGGGTATAAGATGTGGGACATCGACGGTAATGAATACGTCGACTTTCTCATGTCCGGTGCACCCATTATCCTCGGACATCATTACGATCAGCTTGATGACAAAATCATTACTATCATCAAAGAAAAAGGGCCTTCGACCGGTTGTACGTCAGAATACGAGATACTTGCTGCACAGGAGATCGTCAAGCACGTTCCTAATGTCGAAATGGTGAGGTTTTTGCAGTCAGGTACGGAAAGTGTAATGGCCGCACTGCGTATTGCGCGTATCTATACGCAGAAGGACAAGGTCATCAAGATCGGCGGCAGTTATCACGGATGGAGCGACCAGGTCGTATACTCCCTTCATGTGCCAGGTGCCGGCCAGCTCGAGTCCGCAGGCATACCGTCCGATTGTTTCAACAATCTGGTAGATGTATTTCCGAACGATTTCGAAGGCCTGAAAAAGGCATTTGAAGAAAATAAAGACAAGGGTGGCATCGCGGCCGTCATCGTCGAGCCCGTGGGCGGTGAGTCCGGTACCCATCCCGTACATCCTGACTGGAACAAGGCAGTCCGCAAACTCTGTGATGAGTACGGAGCATTGCTGATCTTCGATGAGGTGGTAACGGGATTCAGGCTCGGCCTCGGGGGTGCACAGAAATATTACAACGTGAATGCGGATATCGTCGTGTTCGGCAAGATTGTCGCTCACGGATATCCTGCTGCAGGAGGTATCGGCGGCAGAAAAGACATTATGGGTATATGTTCCGGCGTCGGCAGTATAGGCCAGAAAGCATACATCGGCGGAACGCTCTCGGCAAACCCTATTTCAACTGCAGCATGCTATTACACCATCAAACTGATGGAAGAAAATGATGCCGTCAAAAAAGCAACGGACTTTGCCGATAAACTGACAAAAGAAATGAACAACCTTTTCTCGACACGCAAGGACCTTCCCTTCTTTGCATTCAACTTCGGCGCAATCATCCATTATGAAACGACGGGAATGCTTGCGGTCAGTCTTCAGCATCCGGACATTTTCAACGAGGTCATGACACGAAGACATATTGCCCAGGATTATCAAATGGTAATTATCGATCAGGGCATTTTTACGCTTGCAGGCTCCAGAATGTATACGTGCATGCAGCATGACAAAGAAGCGATCAATAAGACCATAAAGGCATGGGAATACGCACTGTCCCTGATTCCGAAAAGCTGAGGAGCACGACGATGAGCAAATACGAACAATATAAAAAAGATGTTGTGAAATACAGCCAGATGATGTTCGCTAAAGGCTTTACGGTCGGCACGGGCGGCAATGTCTCGATCCTGGTAGACGGTGAAGACGTGATCGCTATTACGCCCTCGAACCGTGAATATATGGATCTTACCCCTGCAGATATCTGCATCGTCGATTTTGATATGAACGTTATCGAAGGTAAGTTTAACCCGTCACGGGAAACAGGACTGCACATTGCAGTGTACAAAAACCGGCCGGATGCAAATGCTGTCGTCCATTCCCATCCGGTTTATACCAGCATTTTTGCGCTGACAAACAAACCCCTGCCTGCTCTTTTCGACGAGGTGACCATAAGTATCGGCAATATCACGGATATAATTCCCTATGCGCTGTCCGGTTCCGATGAACTGGTGGATCACGTAAAAACGAAGCTTTCAAACCGGTGCAACTGTTATATCCTTCAAAATCATGGCGCGTTGAGTATAGGACAAACTATTGCCAAAGCATTCAGAAATCTTGAACTTATGGAAAAATCTTCCCAGGTTTATTATCAGGCACTGGCAACCGGAGAAAAGCCTTCAACCCTGCCGCCTGAAATGTCGGACATCCTGTTCCAGCTTATGAAAGCAGAGCAGGACATCGAGACAGATCGGAAAAAGAACAAAACACCATAGACCTTGTTCGAAAAGACTCGGATTTTAACCGAGTCATTGTTGCACCTGCCGTGATGTTTATCTCAGAATATAGCCATGAGATCATTTTTACCGCACTGAAGAACTATGCAGGCAAGCGCTACACACCAGCCCGGTCCGGTATGTTTTTCATCTCCTTGACATGGTTTTTGCTGTCCATGATCAGGATCCGGGGAGCATAATCTGCCGGAATTTCTTCTTCTGACATATTCACAAAACTCGCAATAATCACAATATCCGATGCCTTGATCAGATGAGCAGCAGCTCCGTTGATACCGATGACACCGGACATCCGGGGGGCTTTAATCGCGTATGTTTCAAGCCGGTTGCCGTTGGTAACATCCCATATTTTGACCAATTCATACTCTTTTATATTCGTAAGCTCCAGCAGTTCTTCGTCAATACTTATGCTTCCCTCATAATCCATATCCGCCTGTGTTACTGTCGCTCTATGGATTTTTGATTTTAACATTATCCTCTCCATGGTTCCTCCATCTTCTTATATCGTGTATTTTAATTCTTTCTCAATGCAATATTATCGATCAGCCGTACACTGCCGGCATAGACGGCAGCAACAAGACGTGCAGTATCCGTAACTTCGTTCAGCGAGGCAAGATTTGTTTCGTCGATAACCTCGATATAATCTGTTTTCAATCCTGCTGCCAGTATCCCTGCATGCACGATATTTACCAGTTCTTCACTCTTATGCTGCCCATTCCGGAAGGCTTCCAGTGCACGAAACAAGCCGGCAGACAGCGATAGCGCACTGCGGCGTTCATCGGCACTCAGGTAGGTGTTTCTTGAACTCATTGCGAGACCGTCCTTTTCCCTGACGATAGGCATGCCCATGACCTCAACCGGCATATTCAGATCGTCGACCATCTGACGGATGATCACCAGTTGTTGAAAATCCTTTTCTCCGAATATGGCTCTGTGCGGCACAACAACGTTGAACAGCTTTGCCACCACGGTGGTAACGCCGCGAAAATGCCCTGGCCTTGATTTTCCGCACAGCACATCGGAAAATTCCGCTACCTGGACAGACGTTCTGAACTTCCCGGGATACATCTGGTCGGCACCAGGAAAGAATATGATGTCGGTACCCGCATCTTCTGCAATCCTGCTGTCCCGCGCAAAGTCTCTCGGATACTTCGCAAGATCTTCCTGCGGACCAAACTGCATCGGGTTGACAAACAAACTCATGACCAGAACATCGGCGTGTTTTCTGCCTTCCCGCAGCAGGCTCGCATGACCTTCATGCAGGTATCCCATGGTCGGCACCAAGACGACAGTACGCCCCCTGGCCCTTTGTTCAAGGGAATATGACTGCATTTCCTGTACGGTTTTTATGACCTGCATAGTTACTTGTACGTATGTTCCTCATCCGGGAATGTACCGTCTTTTACTTCCTTGATATATAGTTGAATTGCCTCTATGGCCGTGTCTTTCAAGTGCGCATATTGTTTCACGAACGTCGGCTGCCTGTTTCCGCTCAATCCCAGCAGATCGTGAAACACGAGCACCTGCCCGCTCACATCCCTGCCAGCCCCGATGCCGATGGTCGGTATGTGGAGCTTTGCAGTAATGGTTTTAGCCAAAGCACCGGGAATGCCTTCGAGCACGACGGCGAAGGCACCAGCCTGTTCAACAGCAAGGGCATCTTCAATCAACACAGCGGAACTCTTTTCATCCCTTCCCTGAATCCTGTACCCGCCCATTCTGTGAATGGACTGGGGAGTCAGTCCTATATGTCCCATCACAGGAATGTCCGCACGGACAAGAGCACGAATGATGTCTGTTACGTTGGTGCCGCCCTCCAGCTTCACGGCCTCTGCCCCACCCTCCTTCAAAAGTCTTCCGGCGTTGTATATGGCATCATGAATGCCTGTCTGATAGGAAAGAAACGGCATATCCCCGACGAGCAAACCAACCGAAACTGCCCTGGCAACAGCCTTTGTATGATAAAGAATTTCCTCGATTGTAACAGGGAGGGTGTTTTTATAGCCATTGATAACCATACCAAGAGAATCACCAACAAGAATAATTTCTATGCCCGCTGCATCGGCTATGGCGGCAGATGGAAAATCATAGGCAGTCAGCATGCTGATACGTTCAGCTGCTTCATACAACCTGATAATGCCCGGTATTGTTACTTTTTTTCTCTCCATAAAAAAACCCCAGCCGAAACAGCTGGAGTTTTTTACAGATCTTTCCTCTCTCCAACGTCTCGGTCTTTTGAGGGATCCAAGCGTGTATAATTATTATTATATCGTTTATGCATCAATGTCAATAGTTAATTACTTATCCGGCGCAGACAGACAGCTCCAGAAACAATTCACCTAAACAATAAAGTTGAAAAATATTATAGAATACGGTATGTTTTTAATCTATGAAGATATTAATGATTATCGCCTTATTCGGCTGGTTAATCGGATGCAGTCCATCGGCCATCAATGTTAAAACATCTATTGATCAGGCGCAGGCTGCGTATGCAAGGCTCCTCACCACAAACCCAGAACTGCTTGATACCCAG
>JAJYLM010000128.1:6029-6410 GCA_021787655.1 bacterium | reverse complement strand
TCTTCGGTCCCGCCGGTACGCCTGAACCTTCCGGTATCGACACCCGCGTGAATGATCTTCACCCGGTGCCCGGCAAGCCCGGTGAATGAAAGGAGCTCTTCCCGATCTGCGTTGTTGGCAACGATGATGCCGTCCAGCCCCCTGTAGGAGTACTTGTTGAACGGGTGCTGCTTGATGCCACGGGCATCGACGCGCGTCCGAATGAGCCGGTACCTGAGATCAAACAGTGCCCGTGCAAGAACAAACAGCGTCTGGGCCGGTGCGGTATGCACATTGACGATCTGGACGTCATGATAAACCGTCCTGAATGCGTTCTTGATGCTCATCAGATCTCCGAGAAAGTGGATCGGACTGAAATTAACGAGCGGATCGACGGGGATG
>JAJYLM010000128.1:0-6019 GCA_021787655.1 bacterium | reverse complement strand
GTTCAGCGCAACTGCTTTTTGGTATGACGGCGTTTCCTGTCCGGCTATGACCGCCGCGCGGTGGCCGCGCTGCATCAGTGCATCCGTTATCGTAATGCAGTACTGTGCCGCCGCATTCCACCATGGGACATTGATCACCTCGATGATGTTCACCGGGAACTCCGTTCTCCGGGGCCGGCAGTATCTTCCCGGGGCTGCTGCTTTTCCCATGTCTTGGCATATTTCATAAAAACATGGAACGCGGATATGCTTGCCGCCACAAACCCCTGCATGCCGTCAAGATACCCCCGCTTCAGGACAAACATTTTTAAAAACATCCCGGCGGGGTGCAGGAGCATGTCCCGCACTGACACGGTCCGGCCTGACTTCACGAGCTCACCGGCAGCTGCATCGGTGAAATAATCCAGTTTCCTGAGGTGGTGCGACAGGTTTCTGAACGAGGAGTGGAGGATGTCGCCATGCAGGCTGCATACCTTTCCGTTCACCTGAAGTTCGTCATGTGGTTCAAGCCCGCCCCATGCTGCACTGCCCTTTCTGATCAGCCTGACCTTCCTGTCCGGATACCATCCGGAATGGAGCATCCATCTCCCCAGGTAGTACGTCTTCCGCGGCATGGAATAGGCGGTACAATCGGAATTCCCGGACACAACGGTATTCCTGATCTCCGTCTGCAGCTGTCCGGACAACTGTTCGTCCGCATCCAGGGACAGTACCCAGTCCCGGGTTGCGAGTGACAGTGCGTAATTCTTTTGCGGTATAAACCCGTCCCAGTGCCTGCTGTAGATCCTGTCCGTATATGCCCTGCACAGCTCGACTGTTTTGTCCGTGCTGAATGCGTCCACCACGACGATCTCATCCGCCCATGCGACGGATGCAAGACACTGTCCGATCCTGTCCTGTTCGTTCTGGGTAACAATGACAACCGACAGCCCTGCCATTGCTACGCCACTCCTGTACCCGTCGTCCGGGCATCACCGAGCAGCTTCCTGACAGCGGACTCGATCTCGTCGACCGTAATGTCCTCCATGCACCTGAAGTGTCCCTCCTTGCATGTTTCTGACCCGTGCAGGCTGCACGGCCTGCAGACCAGTTTTTTTTCAATCACGATACTCCTGCTTCCCGCAGGAAAGAACCCGAACTCGCGGGTCGTCGGGCCAAACAGAACAACCAGCGGCGTGCCGGCAGCTTCAGCAAGATGCATCAGGCCGGTATCGCTGCTGACGAACACGTCCATCGAGGCCAGCGCATAGGCTGTTTCGCGGAGCGTCGAAGCGGCAGTGTCGAGGATCTTGAAATCACCGGTGCTGCGCACCAGCGTATCCCGGTCCCCTTCATCACCCTTTCCGAACACGAACACGACATCGGAAGAGCCGGCCTCAAGCCTGTGCGCAAGCTCCACATACCGTTCCATATTCCATTTCTTGGTGGCCCACTTTGCACCCGGCGCAATGCCGATCGTCCTGCCCCGGTGTGCACCTGCAGCGTGCAGGATACTGACGCCTCTCTGTTTTTCTTCGCTGCCGATCGAAAACCACGGTGTATCCGGAACTTCGGACAGATCAAATGTGCCAAGGTACCTCTGGAGCACGGACGGGAACGGTGACAGCCGCAGATCTGTACTGACCAGCAGCCGGCGTGAAAAAGACCCCTTTCTGTACCGTTTCTTCGTCCGGGCCCGCAACAACGGCATCATTGTCATGGTCCTGAGGCTTGCGTGCAAGTCGGCAATGATATCGTAGCGCTGCCGGTTCACGCTCCTGATAAACGGGGCCAGTCCCGCATCGTCGAGGTACAGGACTGAGCCGAAGGGATCCGGGGGGATGAACAGGCCCTTGTATTCGAGCTTTGTGCCGAGGTCAACGGTCGCACCGGGCAGGGCCTTCATGAGTGCCTGCGCGATCGGCATGGTCAGGATGACATCTCCGAGGGAGCTGAATCTTAACAGCAGAATCCTCATCGTTCAAACAGGTTGGCCCAGAATGTATTGCTCTGAAAAACAAATTCGTTGCACCTGCTGCAGATAGGTATTTCATGATACCTGCCCTCGAGGTGCAGCTGCCGCAATTGTTCCATCTTCCCGCCGCGCCAGATCTCCTCCACTGTCTGTTCCATGATGTTGCCGACAATAACCGTCGCATTGAAATCCATGCAGCAGAACGCTATGGTGCCGTTATAATTGACGATCATCTCCCTCCACGGATTCTTGCAGGGAAAGGTAAATCTGCTGACCTTCACTTCACGCGTGTTGCGGTCCGGAAAGATGCCGGTCCACGTGTTGTAGTGATTCACGTACACCATATCGGCAATACCGTTCCATGTCCTCTGAAACGGCACAATCTCCGCCTTCGTAAGGTCCATCTCGATGATCGTCACCGATACCCGGGTCCGGGCATGAAGCTTGTTCCGCCGGTCGATGAGACTTCGGATATTGGCGGTCACGGTCTCGAAGTTGAGCTGTTTTCTGACCTGTTCGTACGTTTCTTTCGTGACACCGTCGATATCGATATTGATCCGGTCTATGCCCGAGCCGAGCAGATCTGCGGCAAGGTCATCATTCAGAAGCTGGGCATTGGTGCTCAGGTTCAGTTCGACCCCGGGTAATGTTTTCTTCATATACTTCACCATCCCGATGAGCCTGGGATGGAGCAGGGACTCTCCAAAACCAAAGAGGTTGATCTTCTGCAGGGGTTTCTTGTAGGCGTCACGGCACACCTTTTCCACAACCTCCATGCCCATGGTGCCGATCTTCCTGTTCATCTGATCACGCGGACACATCACGCACCGGGCATTGCAGGCATTCGTGAGTTCAAGTGAGATGAGTTTCGGAAATTTCCGGCGTTCGGCCAGCACATAATTCCTCAGCGGCTTCCTGAGCGGTCCGATCAGCCGTATTGCATTGTTAAACTGCACGAAGTCCCTCCACTTTTGCCAGAATCTCTTCTATGGTTATCGTTTCCATACAATCATACTGTAAACATTTTTTATTGCAACTCTCCTGTTCACCGCACGCTGCCGCGGGTTCTACCACAGCCACGTTCTTCAACAAATACGGCGCCCACCGGGTCTTTGACTGTGCCTTGATGGGCGAAAACAGGGCCACCGTAGGCCTGCCCAGCGCCGCTGCTATATGCATGGGTCCGGTCGAAGGCGCTATGACCGCTGTTGCAAAGAACAACACCATCTTCAGCTGGTTCATGGACAGAACGCAGCACATGTCCTTGACCTGCGGATCGCCGTACAGTTCCGCAGTCAACCTGTTCACCGTCGTATGATCCACAAAACTTCCTGTCAAGACAACAGGCAGGCGGTACCGTTGAATCAGTGCTTTGATCAGCTCCCGGTACTTTTCCATGGACAGGTTCTTTGCTGACCCTCCCATACCCGGATGCACGACGAAGTAGTTGAATGGTTTTATCCCCTGATGCAGCAGGAATTTTTCGCAGCTGTCTTTGTTGTCGGACAAATAGACGTGCGGCTGGATATCCAGATCAGTGATGCCGAGCGGCTGGAGCAGCATAAGATTATAGGCAGCCTCATTGTAGAGGGACCTCCGACGGTTCTGTTTCACAACATCAGTCAGTACTGCAGGAGAGTAGATCCGGGAACCGGGTCCGATCCTGCGTCTGATGCCGGCAAGCAGGAGAGCAAGTGAAGGATACCAGGACATGAACAGCTCGACCGCAACATCGATATGCTTCTCGCGCAGCTCTGCTGCAAGCTGCAGTGCACCGCGCAGCCCTTTATGCTTTCCGGACGGGTCATAAGGTATAACGTCGTCGACAAAGGGGTTGTCGCCGATCACATCGATGATGCCCTTGTGCGCCATGACCATGACGGCGGCATCCGGCAGGTGCCTTTTTACCGCTTCAAAGACCGGCGTCGACAGCACCAGGTCCCCTATCCTGTCGGTTCTGCTGATAAGGACCCTCACCGGTCGTACCTCCGTTCCCCGCGGTCAGATGTCCTTTTCATTGCAGCATCTCCTGCACTGTTTTGAAGACAGCCTCCGGCGTTATGGATTTCATACACAGGAAATGGCCTTCCGGACACTCCCTGGGACCATGGGCAGAACACGGCCTGCAGTAAAGGCCCTTGCTCTCGATGACCACGGTGTTGGGCCGTATGGGTGCAAACCCCTGTTCAGGCACGGTGGGTCCGAACAGGGCGGCGATCGGCGTATTGAGCGCCTGTGCAACCTGCATTGCGCCGTTGTCGTTTGTGATAAGCAGTCGAAGTCCTGCGAGCAGGTCCGCGAGCTGGCGGAGGTTCGTCCTGCCTGTCCTGTTGTCGAGCGGAATGCCTGCGGCGCGCTGTATCCTCCCGGCTACCGCCGTGTCTTCCTCGCTGCCGATCAGCACGATCTCGTACCCCTGCGCGTGCAGCATCCGGACCAGTCGCGTATACCCGTCCTCTGTCCATTGCTTTGTACCCCACACTGAACCAGGCGCAATGCCGATCAGCCGGTCATGCCGTACGGCATCGGCTGTCTGCAGCACCGGATACCGGTCATCACCCGACACCTCCAGACTGAGCGGTTTCAGGAGAGACAGGATACGGTCGACCTCATGTCCTGTTTTCTGCCGTTCAACACGGATATTGTAAAACGGCACCAGGTGGAGAAGGTCGTAGCCTATTCTCTGCCGGGCACCCGAGAACAGGGCAATCAGTCCGGACCTGAACGATCGGTGCGGTGACAGTACCGTATCAACCGACTGCCTCCTGATCTCACGGACCGTCCTCACGAATCCACGTATGCCATGGTCTGCACCCTTCTTGTCGTACACGAGAATGGTATCGATGCCGTGCTGGCCCTCGAGCAGGGACTTGCCGACCGGTGTCGTCAGAAACAACAGGGCTGCCCCGGGTTTGTATTTTTTGAGGGCCCTGATCAGGGGTATGGTCAGTACGATGTCGCCAAGGAACGCTGTCTGGATAATAAGGACGCGCTGCGGCTCATTTGGATTGTTCATTCAGATGCACTGCCTCGTCAATGAGCATGACGGGTATATCGTCGTTCACGGGATACTTCAGGCTGCACGTATGGCACACAAGTCCCGACCCGTCCTGCTCAAGTTCGAGATCCCCCTTGCATTTCGGACACACGAGTATATCAAGCAATTCTTTGCTGACCGTCATTTCGAAGCTCCTTCATCATGCTGCGCCCGGTATAGCAGATTTTTGGGAAAAAGTATAATCGCAGGGTACAGATATCCGTCTTGCGCTGCCGGTATGCAGGTGATAGAAGTAGGGTACGATATGAAACCATCAGCAACAGGACGGACTATATCCCGGTGGACAGTGCTGGCCGTATTCATGTGTATCATCGGCCTCAACCAGTTTTTGTGGCTCAACTTTGCCTCAATCGCCACGACAGTGCAGGCCCGGCTGCACATCAGCCTCTTCCAGCTCGGACTGCTCACCTCGATCTTTCCCGCCATGAACATTTTGCTTGCACTACCGGTCGGAACCCTGCTCGACACCAGGGGCTTCCGCTTCACGGTCTCACTGGGAGCCGTAATCATGGGCATATCCGTGCTCCTGCGGTTCAACTATCATGCCTATGCCTGGCTGCTTGCCGGGCAGTTCGGCATCGCAGTTGCCCAGCCCCTGATCCTCAACAGCGTATCGAAATTCTCTTCGACCTGGTTTGACCGGGACAAGGGTGCCATTGCGAACGGACTTGGGTCCATGGCCATGTTCCTCGGCATGATCGCTGCCATGATCGTAACACCCCGACTCGTCGCCTCCAGGGGACTGGGCTTCATGCTGTCCCTCTATGCAGTCGTCACCTGTTCCGGAAGTTTGCTGTTCCTCCTGCTCGGCAGGGACAATCCTGAACGCTCGGCTGCTCTCAAAAAAGAGGCACGTTCGTATGGGGGGATCGCTGCATACCGGGAAGTGACCGGGATCAAGGATATGCTGCTGCTGATCGCCATTATGTTTATCGGTCTCGGATTTTTTAACGGACTCATGACCTGGATGGGACTCCTGCTCTCGCACAACGGGTTTACCCCGGTCC
>JAJYLM010000127.1 GCA_021787655.1 bacterium | reverse complement strand
AAAAGTTTTCATTATTTCGGCACTGGCTGTATGGCTGGGTGTTTCTGCGTTCTGGATGACAGGATGCCAGAGCACGACCCAGAGCCATGCCGTTCAACCGGGTCAGCAGGTGACCCTGACAGGGACCCTGCAGCAGGGAACGATTACAGCCATGGGGCTTGCTTCGCTGGGAACAAGTCTCCATCCCCAGGCATCGACAACACCCCTCGTCAACTACCAATTGTACTGTGTAACGTTCGAGAATGCACCGGTTGGTGCGAAAGGAACCGCGGACAATTCCGGAACGTTTTCCCTGAGCATCAAATCGTATACCCCGTTCGGTTGTTTTGTGCTTGACTCGAACAACCAGCACGTGGCAGACCTGCTTTTTGCGGGTCTTGGCACAACATCGGGCACGTATTCAGGCAGTATCATGCTTACCAACAACGCCAATGTCGGGAGTATCACCGTGGATCCGTCGACCGGTATGGCTGTCGTCAATGTCGCGGGTATCGGCGGTGTTGCCGGCAACTCCCTAACCGGTACTGCGTTTGATCCGACCGGAGCCTGGAACTTTACCTGTACGTCACCGGCAGGAGACCCGGTATATTCCTGTCCGCAGCAACAGCCGACAGCCCTGTATCTTCACCGGATCAGCGGCATATTCTCCTCTGACGGAAAAGAACATTACGGCATGGGCGTGTGGCAGTCTGCTGCCAACTTCACGGTATGCGGGAGCGTTGAAGGCCTCAGCCCGACCCCTGGTTCCACGACTGGACAGGGTCCCGGAGGACAGACCGTAACACTTGATAGTCCCGATGGGCCCCTGCAATTCGCGTATGACAATGTCTGGCAGGCCGCATTCAGCAATCAGTTGTTCAATACCAACGGGATGTGCGGAGCATCCGTAACTTTAACCTGCTCCCAGGTGACCAATGTTGGGAAGATGGGAGGTTCGGATATGGTCACCTACTCGGACGGTAACTGCCAGCAGCTGTGCTATGCAAACGGATTTTATCAAATCAAGAGCTCGGCCGCTCGCTGTATAGAAGACAGAAACTATATGTGGGTGAACATGACGGCATCGCAACTGCCCTCGACAGCACCGACCAGTGACAGCAATACTTCGTTTATAGACTTTGACGGACACAACCCGGCTGCGCGGTTCATGTTCGGCGAGCTTATTTATGCTTCCAATACGTCCGCGTCAGAGGTTTCGACTGAGTACAGAATGGAGGACGTGTACTCTCCGCAGGAGAATGCCTCATATTCCTGTCCTATCAATGGAGTAACGAAACTTGCATTCTCAGAGGTAGACGCAAATACTATCGTCGGCACTGTTGACCAGTACTTGACCTTGATCGCCGGCAGTCCGACACAGTGCACCAGCACGGCAATACCGAACAACTACGTCCTGCAGGACCTGCAGGGCATGCACATGATGTTCAGGATGACAAAGTAGCGAACGAGCATTTGATGCAGCAGCGGGCGGCCTGAACCCGCCCGCTTTCTTTTTAACCCGAAAAATACAATAAGGAAGTTTCCTTATTCGCTCAATCCCGCGATCCATCTGATATCTCTGCAATTTTTCAGAGAACCGAGCTTTCGGTCCTCTGTAAGTATATATGCTATTACCCGGCATTATTCCTTAGCGGATTTTCGAAGAATACCTTTTTTGACGCGGAATTATCGCTCATTGCATAAACTTCCTTATCGCTCAAACGCATTTTTCGGGTTAAGCGGGTTTATCAGGTTCCTGCACGACGCTTATCTCGAGGATCCGGTCGACGCGGAAGGTCCGTTTCTCATTGCGGGTATGGCAATACGCCTGCACGCCGGTATAGGTTTTCCCGAGATATTCCATCTCACCGACGGCAAGGGGCGTTATAACCCGGACGGATTTCGTGTCGTTGTTCTTGAGGTAAATGATCCTGAGGGCATGTTGTTCTTCGATGGCACTGCTGATCAGCTTTACCTTGTCATCGACCGGTAACATCCTGTCTGACAATGTGTACTGATACCGTGTCACAAACCGTATGATCCGCCAGTCTATGAAGATGTGTCTTTTTTCGATCGGCTGCTTGAGGACGATGCCGTCGAGGCTCGTGCACCTGCTCAGGGCAACGTACATCTGTCCCGTTGCAAACGTACCTCTGCCGACATCTATCACGACCTTTTCAAACGTCTTTCCCTGGCTCTTGTGGATGGTCATTGCCCACGCGAGCTTGAGGGGGTACTGGGTGAACGAACCTGCAACCTCGGATTCGATCTGGTGCTTTTCCCGGTCGTACTGATAGCTGAAAAGCTTCCACGTGTACGGGCCCACATCGACAATCTCGCCGCTCGTCAGTTCCACGATCACGATATCAATGTCATCACTCTCGTCGTCTATCTCGAGAATCCTGCCGATACTTCCGTTGACCCATCTGCCGGCGGGATCATTGTTGAGCAGCATAATCTGCGCGCCGATCTTGACATGCAGGCTGATCTGCGTCGGCAGTGCGTCCTGCGTGAAATCACCATCGATATCGCCGTCATACGTCAGGAGCTTTCCGCGCAGGTGTTCAAGGTGTTGCATATTGATCCGGTCGGCTGCATCGTTCGTGGAGGTAAGCCAGACATAAAAGCCGTCTACATCAGTCACGGCATCATCAGTATCCGGCAGGTATCTGCGGTTGAGGGTGCCGAGTTGATCGTCGGTCACTGAATTATTGCGGATAGCGTTGAGCAGGGTGATGAATGCTTCGTCCTTCTGACGGTATATCTTTTCGAGCTCTATAAACTCCATGCTGAGTCCCTTCATGACTTGCGCATCGAAAAAGTACGGACTTTCGTAGTGGTCTTTGAAGGCTTCTTTTTCCTTGGCGCTGACTACGGGAGGAAGCTGGTAGAGATCGCCGATGAAGATCATCTGGATACCGCCGAACGGCATATGCTTGTTTCTTCCGTTGAGCCTGAGGAACTTGTCGACACAGTCCATGAGGTCGGCGCGAACCATGGAGACTTCATCAATGATGATGGTGTTGATCTCGCTGTAGACGTCGTTGCGCTGCCTGAGCTTCTTGACGGACTGGAGTGTGACGTTGGGCTTAAACCCAAAGAAGGAATGGATGGTCTGTCCCCTGACGTTCAGGGCGGCCACGCCGGTCGGTGCAAGTACAATGATGTCCTTCTTCGTGGTGGAACGGAAATAATCGAGGAGCGTGGATTTGCCCGTCCCCGCCCTGCCGGTAATGAATACAGGGCGGTCTGAGTTTTCCATGACATCCAGTGCCTTTTGAAACTGATCGTTAAGTTCTATCTTCTTGTTGATCATGAACAATTTTATTATCAAAAATATTCAGCTCTGTATCGACCGCGGCTCTATGAGAAGTTTGACCCCGTCTATTATCAGGTTAATTTTATCAGCGGGCAGACTTCCCGCCTTTTCGACAAGGATAGATTTATCAACGGTGAGTATTTGAGATATATTAACAACGCTCTCTTTCGTTAAGCCGCCTTCACCCTTTTTTAAATGGACATTCCCTGGAAGCCGGGCAAGTTTGAGGTTCGTTGTTGCAGCAACCACAACCACGGTTTTAATTCTGCTGATGTTAAAGATGTTGTTTTGAATTACAATAAGGGGACGCCGGTACCCCGGCTCCGAGCCTTCAGGGACGTCCAGATCCATCCAGAAGATGTCTCCCTGGCGGATGTCCACCTAATACTTCTCTTCCTTTAATATCCGGATGGCATTGCGTGTGAGGGCCTTTCTCATTCTTCTATCCTCGTGTGTTTCGGGTTCTGCATATGCTTTGTTAAGTGCGTTGAGCAGATCCAGAGACGTTTTTTTCTGAAGGAGTTCTTGGACCGCCTTGACGAATACCTCACTCCGCGAGTAGTGGTGCTGTTTTGCAAATGCATCCACTTCCCTGAATATGGTATCCGGTATCGATATGGCTGTTTTCATACTTTTAATATAACCTATGGTAATACCTATGTCAATACTACAAGAAACTATGGTTGCGTAATCTCCGGATGTGTCCGGACAGGCAAAAAGGGTATTAAACCCGGCGATTTCTTGTGGTTGCCTCTGATATATGATAGTTTGCAACTATGAAGAAATTTGTTCAGGGAAAACAGAGGGCAGTATTGTCAAAATCCGAGATTGAAAACATACGATGGTTTTCAAAGCTTTCCCTTTCGGGAAAGCTTTCAGTAATTGAAGATCAGATGCGAAACGTCCTATGAAATGCCGCACTCACCTTCCTGATAAAACCCCGCAGCTTATAGCGTAGAAGCGAGAACGCTCGACGGTCAATACATCTTGAGACGCTTGCGGGCAACGCCGGTCCGGTAAGCTGCATCGCTGACAGCCTGCGCAACCGCCTTGACAACATTTTTGTCGAACACACTCGGAATAATATAATCTTCGCTCAGGTCGGCCGGCTTTATGAGGGATGCTATGGCATCCGAGGCGGCGAGCATCATCTCGTCGTTTATCATGCTTGCCCTGACGTCGAGCACTCCCCTGAACATACCGGGAAAACAAAGGACATTATTTATCTGGTTTGGATAATCCGACCTGCCGGTTGCAACGACTTTTGCATATTTCATGGCAACCTCCGGTGTAACCTCCGGGTCCGGATTTGCCATGGCGAAGACGATCGAGGATCGCGCCATCTTTTTCAGGTCAGACGGTTTTACGATATCCGGGGCAGACACGCCGATGAATACGTCCGCACCCTGGAATGCATCGGAAAGCCTGCCCTTGATATTGCGCGGGTTTGAATGGTCAGCAAGCCACTGGATATAGGGGTTCATACCTTTTTCTCTGCCCCGGTAGATAAGCCCGTCCTTGTCGTTGACGATCAGCTCCTTGACATTTTTCCGTATCAGCAGTTTTGCGATGGACATGCCGGCAGCCCCGGCACCGGACAATACAATCTTTATCGTGTTCAGTTTTTTATGAACTACCTTGAGTGCGTTGGTCAACGCTGCAAGCAGTACGATGGCCGTGCCGTGCTGGTCGTCGTGAAAAACCGGAATATCGAGTACCTTTTTTAATTCATCTTCGATGTAGAAACACCGCGGTGCGGAAATGTCCTCAAGGTTTATACCGCCAAAACCTCCTGCTATAAGTCGCACCGTGTTCACGATTTCATCCGGGTCCTTGGTCCTTAGGACGATGGGGAAGGCATCTATGCCCGCAAATTCCTTAAAGAGCAGGGCCTTTCCCTCCATGACCGGCAGGGCTGCCTCGGGGCCGATGTCACCGAGACCGAGCACCGCAGTACCGTCTGATACCACTGCTACCGTGTTCTTGCGCAGGGTGAGGGTAAATGACTTGTCTTTGTCTTCTGCTATGGCCCTTGAGATCCGGGCAACGCCGGGCGTGTACGCAAGCGAGAGATCATCCCGTGTTTTAATGGGGTTTTTCCCGACGATCGAGAGCTTGCCGCCCAGATGATAGAGGAAGACGCGGTCAGAGGTGCTCGCTACGCTCACACCCTTCAGTTTCTTCAGGGTGGCGATGATCTGCTGGGAATGCTGCTCGTCCCTGGCCTTGACGGTGATGTCCCTGATAATGGTGTTTTTCGCAAATCCCACGAGGTCAACCGCGCCGATATCTCCGCCAGCCCTGCCTATCGCTGTGGTGACCTTTCCGAGCATACCGGGCACGTTGAGTATTTCAAGCCTGACCGTGATACTGTAACTGACATTCGGCACAGTAGCCATATATGCCTCCTTGTGTTAGTTTATACTATGCGTATGCAAATGCAATATATCTTGTTGCATGCGTACGGAGCAGACGGGTAATCTATGTCCATGGATGTACAAGAACAGATGTATCTTCTCAAAGAACTCGAGATGCTTGTCTCAAGGCTGGATATTCGCGTGCGCTACGAGCAGCTCACGGATGCACGATCAGGGCTTTGTATGCTGAAGGGGGCTGCATACCTTATCATCGCGACAGATGCGACGATGGAAGAAAAGCTGGAAATCTTCAGACGCGTTCTGTCCGGCAGGGATCTTTCGAACATCTATTTACCCCCGGCCGTCAGGGAATTTCTGTCCGGTGCCTGATGCAGCCGGGATGTTCTGTTTCTATTGCATAGGCTGACAGAGGTATGCTTTATTATCCGGTAAGCGATGAATGAAGGAAGGAGGTAGTATGCCGAAAAAGTTGAGGATCCTTGTCGGTAAGCCCGGATTGGATGGTCATGACAGGGGCGCCAGGATCATAGCGCGGATGCTTCGGGATGCCGGATACGAGGTTATCTATACCGGACTTCATCAGACCCCGGAAATGATCGTTGCGACCGCACTGCAGGAAGATGTCGATGCCATAGGGTTGAGCATACTTTCCGGTGCCCACAATACACTGTTCAAAAAGGTCGTCGATTTACTCAAGGAAAAAGGTCTCGGCGATATCACGGTCTTCGGCGGGGGCATTATC
>JAJYLM010000126.1 GCA_021787655.1 bacterium | reverse complement strand
TTCGACGACACGAGGTTGAACCACAGGATCGAGGTTCTCCCGGGCGTCAGAGAGCGTGAAACAGCACGGCTGCTGCAAGACTTTTTCAAGAAAAGAAGAAGTTCATAACCGGCACTGGCCCGGGCTACAGCAAAACCCGGCTTTAAAGACCGTTCGCCGGGGACATATTTCTGACGGCCCGCAGAACAGTGCAGCTACATGGTCACGTGGAGAAACATCCTGAGACCGTACCCGATGAGGAACGAAAGCCCGGCAACGCCGAGGCTGATGACACTCATCTCGAGGAACCTGCTGAGAAAGGGCACATCTTTGGTTACCGAGATAAAGTACGTAAAAAAAAGTATGATGACAACGGCGATGAGCAATGTCGCTGCAATGGCAGCTGAGTAGCTTGAAACAATGAAAAACGGCAGGACCAGCAGCAGAACAGCAGCACCGTAGGCGATCCCCGTGTACAGGGACGCTGTCACCGGGTTTTTGCCCCCGCTCTCGGATTTTTTCGCAAGATACTCTGATGACATCATCGACAGGGCAGCGGCAATACCGGTTATCAACCCTGCTATGCCGATGAGACGGGTATTGCGGAACGCAAACGACAGTCCTGCCAGCGTCCCGGTCAGCTCCACGAGCGCGTCATTCAGACCGAGTATCATGGAACTGATGTACTTGAGTTTCTCCTCATCGAGAAGGGCGATGAGTTCCTTCTCGTGCTTTTCTTCCTCATCGATGACCTGCGATGCCTCCGGAAAATGACGCAGAAGCTGCCGGTAGCTGTCCTGCGCCCTGCCCTCGCCCCGTTCCATGATCTTGATTGCAAACGTCAGGCTGAACAGTTTCACGAGCGCAACATAGAAAAAGACTTTGAGTATCGCCGGTTTTACGTCGGCATTGGTATGCTGTTTCCAGATGCCGTAATGTTTCAGTTCATCCCGGCTGATGCTCAACAGTACGTCCCTGTTGCCGCCGCTTGTGCTTGCCGACAGCCTTTTATAAACGTGGTGTTCGGTAATCTCGTTTCTCTGAAAAGCGATAAGGATTTTATTGAGTTTTGGATCTGATGTTAGTTCGTTCATAGGGCATACCTACGGAGATTCATTAAAAAATGCAATAAAAAGGTAAACTGCGTTCCGCAAATACCCGGTACGCACGGTGAACTGAACATAAAAAAAGCACCCCGGACAGCCGGGGTGCCTTGAAGTATCAAACAAACGGACGTGCTTAGAATACGTATTCGAGTTTGACTGCCGTCACGTCGAAATCACCTGCGGAAAGATTGTTGTTGCCGTACTGGACTGCTCCGACGTTGTACTTGTTGAAGATCGTCTCCTCGAGCCTCACGTCGGCATTCTGGAATGCGTACCATGAGAGTCCAAATGCCAGTCCGGACAGATCGACGTCCTGGACCTGCGAGGAATTCCGGTAGAAGTATTTCAGGTAGGCACCGTATGTTCTTCTGAAGTAATAATCCGCCATGATACCGATACCGGTCCTTGAAACGCTGGTTCCGTTCGTTGCATACGAAGTACCGCCAAACGCGTCAGAACCGTAGAACTTGCTGTCGTTCTCGCTCTCGAACACGGCAAAAAGTTCGGCAAGGTTGTTGTCCGTTATCCACTGTGCCTGTGCGTCGATGCCATAGCTGAGGAAATTGTCCTTATATATCCCGACTGTCGATGCAGTCGGTGCAAGCATGGACTCCGGTCCAAAATAGGTGTAGGCGCCCACTTCGGTATGGACATTGCTGAAGGTGGGTATATAATAAGCAAGCCGTACCGCGCCGTTTTCACCGGTTGAACCCTCGAATGATCCATTCGTTGCGATATTTCCCTGGACGAAGCCGTTCCCTGTCTGGTTTGCCGATGGATTATAGACACCGAGGCTTGCGTAGAGACCGCCGGTATCGAAATCTCCCCACATACCGTACAGCTCTCCGCCCTCCAGCACTGCCTGATTCGGATCGAACAGTGTGTTGTGGGTACTCATCGCCATGAGTATTGATGTCAAGCCCCACATTCCAAAGGTGTTCGAGGGATCACCCATGTCCATTGCATTGACGGCCCGTACGCCATAGACCAGACGTTTGCTTCCCAGGGTCGTGTCGTTGCCGACCAGGGCGAGATCGAATATGCCCAGCCCAAGGCTTCCGCCTTCGTCGTCGATCCCGGTCAACTCAAGGAATGTTCCAAGGTGCGGCGCGATCTTTCCTGCCACATAAATACTCGAATCTCCGACGAGATTTAAAACATCCTGATCCCCGAATCCGCCAGGGTGTGACATAAATCCCTGTCCACCGGTTACGACGCCGCCGGGAACTGTCTGCTGTCCGCCAGCCTGATTATTCCACCGTGATACTATCCTCACGGAAAGCATCGGTATCTTGTTGATGTCAAGTCCGGGCATGTTGTTGTTGCTCGCATCCGACTGAACCGCCTTTGATGTGTCCATGGTGTATCCGTGCAGTTTGAAATCCTTACCGAACGGTGTCAGGTGAGGAAACACGGTGTGGCAGACATCGCAGGAAAAGCCTGTCTGCCGGGCAAAACTCGGTATGGCGTGCGCCTTTGTTGTACCGAACATGCTTATCGCAATGCCCAGTCCAACGGTTAAAA
Organism: bacterium; assembly: GCA_021787655.1. Taxonomy (GTDB): domain Bacteria; phylum JAMCPX01; class JAMCPX01; order JAMCPX01; family JAMCPX01; genus JAJYLM01. The sequence continues at coordinate 3,859 of JAJYLM010000126.1, read as the reverse complement.
CCAGATTACCAGCCTTATGAAACTTTTTTGTCATGCATTACCCCCTTTTAAAAATGGTTATAGTTAGTAGATTCTGAATCGGTTATTGTTTTGTTTTCGTCAGGGAACAGACGTCACTGCCGTTGAGCGTGAGATAAACTGCAATGGAGAAGAATGCGATGTGTTCGAGAATCCCCCCATAGTGATGAATACCGAGTGTATTCATGACGCCGATCAGCCAGAGACCCGCATACAGTGCAACATACTCCGTATATACGCCCAAAAGAAGCAGCAGAAAGACCATACCATCGCTGAATGCTATAAAATGGACGAAGGTTGCAGCACTCACCGGCAGGAAATGGATCACAAAGGAGTTGCTCAAAAGATTGATAAACTCATGAGGAGCGAGAAACGCCTGCAGGGAATTTGACAAAAATGCGCAGGCAAGTCCTATTCTGAGAAACAGAGAAGAATACTGCCTTAATGCTTTCTTCATGGTACCTCCTTCTTTGATTATTGGTTACTTGTTGCCACTTCCGGCCGATGCCAGGTAATCGATCAGCGCACGGATCTGCGTGTCCGACAGGCTTTGCTGAGGCATGGGGACCGCATATTCCTTGAGCAGTTTCTTCGCAGTGGGGTCGGTTGCCTGCATCTGCTGTGTGTGACCAAGCCAGTCCGTCAGCCATTGCCGTGTCCGTATGGATGTGACGCCTTTCAGATCTGGTCCGACAATCTTGCCGTGACCTATGGTGTGGCATGCCGTACAACCCTTCGTCTGGAAAAGCTCCTTGCCCTGCTGTACGTCGGCCGCTGCGGTTTGAACAACTGCCGTATGCTGCTGCGGTTCATTGGGCTTTTGCACGGATCGGACGATGTGGGCGGTTTCAACCGGCTGATGCTTTTGAATGGCATGCGATTGCTGAGCCGGTTGGGCTGTTGTTGTTTCCGTACCAGCTCCTGTTTTCGGTATATACTGATACGGCAGGCTGACATGCCTCCAGCTCAGGACAAGCATGGTGAGCGCCCTCGCCTGTTCGTTGGTAAAACCGAATTCAGGCATGACGCTGCCCTTTGTTACACCTGCCGGATCCTTGAAATGCTGAAACAGCCAGTTAAACGCCGTCTTCGGTCCTTGCTTGATATTTGAAAAGTCGAACAGCTCGGGATTCTTGTCTCCCTCAAACGTCAGGTCCGGGCCTATCCTGCCACCCTTGCCGTTAATGATGTGACAGGTGCTGCAGTTCTTTTGCTCCACAAGCTCTTCTGCCTGGTTGATGTACTGCTGCCATGCAATGTTTTTATTGTCCCTGTGACAGGTATTGCAGTTGACCTCCATGATGTGTCCCGGATTTTTGAGTCCGTATTTTTCACCGAGCTTCCTGTCGAGCAGGGGTTCGTCCCAGTGTTCGACGTCTCCGTGCGCTGCCTTGAGCGTCGTCGCATAACCCTGTCCTCCGTGGCAGACCGTACATCCGAACTTGGAAAACCTGTGGTACTTCATGAACGGCAGATCCGGATGCGTTGTGAACGGCTCCGGGGCCTTCTCCATGCCCGGTATGTTATAACCCTGGTGACAGGTAATGCACCGGTCGACCCTCTGCAAAGAAGGTATATAGATCTGCTGTATTCCGGTATCTATGGTTCGTGCCCTCTCCTGTCCGATCGTCTGGCGTGCCAGCCTGGCAAACTCTTCCTGGTACGTCCTCCATGCCGGATGATTCTCCTTGTAGATCATCGCCGACGTCAGCGCGAACAGCAGAACTCCTCCAATGAATAACAATAATGGATCCTTCTTAAACATTACAACTCCTCCCCAATTTCATATCGTTTAAAACCGAGTCGGCATCTTTATCCATGCCTGCCACGGCATATACAGATGCCAGTACGGTCCCCGCATCACGGCACCGACGTAAATAAGTATGACGATGACTGCAACAACAGCGAGAAACGCTGTGTTTTGCAGCCTTCTGCTCTTGTGAAACCAGACACCGATGGCTGCATCCGTGCTTTTATCGAGCAGCGGCCAGGCTGCGGCAAACAACAGCAGCACCGTCGGAATGATGATCCCGCCGACAAATCCGCCGCTTATGGTAAAGCCCTTGATCCTGATCGTGGTGTCTGCAACAAGCTCCTGGAGCCACAGGAAATACCAGGGTGCTTTTGCCGGGTTGGGTGTCCACATCAGGTTTGCAGGTTGTTCGAGCGGTGCCTTGATATAGAACGCAAGGGCCATCGTGATAGCAGTGACAAAGACGAAGATCACCAGAATACGTCTCGTCACATACGGTGACGCGTTGACAGACTCGCCCCGTACCCGGTACTGGGTAATGGTCGGCGTAATACCCTGGACAATGCCCATGAGACTGTAGGTCTTGCCCTTCGCAACCACCTTGTCCTGCTGGATTCTCTCTGTCCCGAGCGCCTCTACTGCTGCCAGGCCGCCGTCCTTCCGTATCCTCCACATGTGCCACAGAATGAGCATAAAGATGATGAGCGGCAGGAAGAATACGTGTGCGACGTACCATCTGATAAGGGTGTTTTGATCGATAATCGTGCCGCCGATAAGTATTTTGCTGATTGCGGGACCGACCAGGGGTGCAGAGAGTGCAATGTGATCTCCGATGGTGATGGCCCACAATGCGAGCTGATCCCAGGGAAGCAGGTAACCGGTATAGGAGAGCATCATCGTGACCAGCAGGAGGGCAAGCCCTATCCACCAGTTCAGGGGACGGTAACTGCCCACGACCGTGGTGCTCTGCTTGTATGCACCGGTCAGGAATACACGCATCAGGTGTATGAAGACGGTTGCGACCATTAACTGAGCCGCCACCCTGTGCAGGTCGCGGATGAACCACCCGTAGGGAATAACGAACTCCAGGTCTTTAATGCTCCAGTAGGCATGCCCGACCGACGGTACGTACAAAAACATCAGAACCAGTCCAGTTACCGTGAGAATTGTGAACAATGCGAGGATAATGGTTCCCAGGACCATGGAGTAACTGAACGAGATACTCCTGGTCGCTATCTTTGCCGGGAACCAATGCAGCAGAAAATTACGCGCTGTTGAATCTGCTGCCTCCCGTTCGGACGCCGGACTGTACGACCATAGTATGCTTCTCATAAATGATTTTATCTTGTTTTTCATATCCATCCCTCTCATACCTTTAACCTGAAATCATGGTTGACCGTAGTATTGGTATCGGCGACGATCTGCCCGTCGGGAGCAAGGTAGAGTTTGAACCACGGCAGAGGAAGAGGCGCTGGTCCTGCGTAGACGTTGCCGTTTTCCCTGTACTTCGAACCATGACACGGACAATGGAACTCGAATGTTTCCGACACCTCTTTTCCTGATGCCGACGTGTAGTCCTTAGGTGGCGAATACTGTGCGAGGTTCACGGTACAGCCGAGGTGCGTGCATATTGCCGAAATGGCGTGGAAGCGGTCGTCGTTCCGGATAATGAAAAGCCTGTGTTCCGGTAAAAATCTCACTCCTTCCGGAAAATCCGACGGCATTCCTACCTTGAATTTTTTCGGCGGTTCATACAATACCTTTGGAAACAAGGACCTCAATGCCGCAAAACCCTGCAGCAAAAGCCCCCCCACAACCAGGCCCCCTCCAAGGTACGATAAAAACCGCCTTCTTGAAATTTGTTGTTCTGTATCTTTTTGTTCCTGAATATTATCCGGCATGTACTGGCTCCTCCTTAACAATAATTCTCTCCATGGTCATGGCTCCGGTCGGGCATATATACGCACAGAGCCCGCACCGGATGCACTTTTCGTCGTCCTTGAGAAGGACGGTTACCGGTTCGTTGTCCTGATAACCCAACCGGACATAAATATTTTTTTTGTCTTCAGCAGGCAGGTCGACTTCTTC
>JAJYLM010000125.1 GCA_021787655.1 bacterium | reverse complement strand
AGGCTGAATCCCGGCCATACTTGACATACAAAGATATTTTTTATATTCGATACAATGCAGTGTAACTTGCTTATTAATCAGAGCTTTAAAAAACACATTCATGCAACCTAAACAAAGCAATAAAGAGCAGGCCATCTACAAAATCAGCAAGCCTGAGGCAGGCAGTATTATCCAGAGAAAAGGGTTGTCCGGCAAGCTCGACAAGCTCCGCAAAAAACCTGTCATCTGGGTATCAGGTATTCCGGGTGCAGGTAAGACGACCTTTATCGTGAGTTATCTGAAGTCGCGCAGGATACCATACATCTACTACCACCTTGATCAGGACGATGCCGAACTCCCTACCTTTTTCTATTACCTCGGCAGTGCAGTCACTCAAAACACGGCAGCACCAGTCAGCCCGAAACGCTCCACACCGGCACCGTTACCACTGCTGACCCCGGAGCGCCTCCAGGACATTCCGGCATTCACCCGCCTGTTCTTCCAGGATGTGTTCAGCAGACTGCGCAGCAAGAAACAGTTCGTCATCGTTTTCGATAATTATCAGGACATACCTGCCGGCTCGCTGCTGCATCACGTCTTCACGGCAGGCCTTTCGCTCATGCCCGGCGTACTCCCGAAAGGACTGAACGTTATCTTTATCAGTAAGAGCGACCCGCCGCCGGCATTCTCCCGTCTGCGCAGCGCTGACCGGATAGGGTTCATGAGCGACGATGACATGCGGTTTACCGTCAATGAGACCATGCTCTTTCTCCGCAAACGGGGCCTGAAGGCCATATCGGCGGCCGGTGCGAAACATATCCACGACAGGGTTCAGGGCTGGCCTGCAGGTCTTGTCCTGCTCATGGAGAAGTACAGGAAAGAAGACGCCTACCGGATCCCGGAAAACATTCCCGGGGAGAGGTTCTTCCAATTCTTCGCTGACGAGATCTTTAACAAGATCGACGCGCGGATTCAGGATTTCCTCCTGAAAACGGCGTTCCTCCCCAAGATCACCGTCGCCATGGCTGAACAATTGACGGGTATGGAGCACCCCGAAAACCTGCTGACGCGGCTTCATCTCGAAAATTATTTCACCGTCAGGCTGTCGTCTCCGGAATCTGCCTACCACTACCATTCGCTCTTCCGCGAATTCCTTCTGGCACACGCTGCCCGCGTCTATCCGGAACAGGAGAGAGCGTCCCTGCAGACAAAGGCCGCGCAACTTCTGGAACAGTCCGGTGAGATCGAAGAAGCTGCCAACCTTTATAGCGCGGCAAAAAACTGGGAGGGCCTCGCACAGCTGGTCATGAGGAGTGCACAGTCCCTGCTGACGCAGGGCAGGAACAGCATCCTCCTCCAATGGCTGGACAAGCTGCCAGCAGAGGTCCTCGACTCGACGCCGTGGCTCCTGTACTGGTACGGTGTTTCGATCCTCCCCGCGTCGATAACCAGAAGCCGGGTCATGCTCGAAAAATCGTTCTCCCTGTTCCGGCATCAGTCAGGACCGCAGTCCGCCGGCGGGTTGTATCTTTCATGGGCCGGCATTGCAAGGACGTATTGCATCGAGTGGCACGACTTCAAGCCGCTGGACCGCTGGATCGGGGAACTCACTGCCTGCCTTGCAGCGACGCCCTTCCCTTCACTGCAGATCGAAATCCATGTCGTTTCAGTCATGCTGCTCGCTCTGATCTACCGCAGGCCATGGTTTGAACTCATACAGCCCTGGGTACAGCGTGCCGAAGCCATCCTGCAATCGAGAGACGACGGTGCTGCCGATCCCCGCAGCAGGGCAATGCTCGTGAATTATCTGCTCCTGTACTATTCATGGACAGGAGACATCGTCCGGATGGGTGAATTGATCGACATACATAAGTCCATACCAGGACAACGCTCAGCCGCGGACAGCCGGGCCGGCTTGTCTGAAGGCGTGACTCCGCTGGAATCCATCCTGGCCCAGGTCATCCGGTGCATCTATCTGTGGTTCATTGTATCACCGGAAACAAGGGCGGCTGTTGATGAAGGACTGGACATGGCAAACCGCTCCGGCGTGCACCTGTGGGACCATATGTTCTTTGCCCAGGGTGCATATTACGCACTGACGACCGGGGACCTGCCTGCTGCCGAACGGTACCTTGCCGGCATGCAGGAATGCATGGACACAAGCCACACCCTTGACCTGTCACACTATTATTCTCTCAGGAGCTACTACAGCCACCTCAGCGGCGACCTGCCGCCGGCCCTTCACTCTGCGGAAAAGGCGCTCGACGCTGCGCTTCACGCAGGTACACCATTTCCCGAGGCACTCTGCAGGCTCGGTTGTGCACAGGTACAGATATCCTCAAAGGATTATGACGGGGCGAGGAACAACCTTTCCGGTGCATTGCACATCGGCAACGACATGGGGTCTCTGCTGCTTCAATTCCACGGTCTCTTGATCGGAGCACAGATCGAGTTCGAATCCGGCGGCGGGTCCGCGGGTGTTGAACAACTCCGCAGGGCGCTGAAGATCGGGAAAGAACAGGGTTACATCAACCACTGGCGCTGGATGCCTGACACGATGCTCAACCTGTTTATTCATGCACTGCAGCACGGGATCGAGGTCCCCTATGTCCAGATGCTCATCAAAAAGCGGGGCCTGGCTGCAAAAAATATTGCACTGAACTCTCCCCTCACACAGGATGCTCTGAGCGGTTTTGACATCATAGACTGGCCATGGACGCTTCGAATCCATACCTTGGGAAACTTTCTTTTAATCAAGGACGATAAGACAGTGGAGTTTCCCGGTAAGGTGCAGAAAATGCCTCTCATGATGCTCAAGGTGTTGATTGCAGCCGGAGGCATAGATGTACGGGAGGAAGTTATCAGTGATGCACTCTGGCCCGACTCGGAGGGAGACAAAACGCACAGCGCCTTCTCGACAACGCTCCAGAGGCTGCGGCTTTTGACCGGCAATGATAAATGTATCCAGCTCAGGGAAGGAAGACTGTCGCTGAATCCTGCCTTCTGCTGGGTGGATGCCTGGGCATTCGAGCGTCTGCTCGCACGGGCAGACATGGCGTGGAACAGGAGCCCCGGACAGGCAGCAACGGTCACTATACAGGCTGTCGATCTGTATAACGGTGCTTTTTTACCCCAGGATTCGGACCAGTCGTGGACAACCTCCCTGCGTGAACGTATGAGGAGCAAGTTTATCCGCGCTATCGTCAGGCTGGGGCACTACCTCGAGGAGCAGGGAAAGTGGAAGGAAGCATCGGAGTATTACCAGAGGGGACTGGAGTCTGACAACCTTTCCGAAGAATTGTATCAGTCACTCATGCTCTGTTACCAGTCTGAGGGCAGGACCGGCGAGGCACTTGCAGTATACACCCAGTGCAAAAACACGCTTTTTTCAATACTTGGCGTTTTGCCTTCCCAAAAAACCGAGTCCATCTTTTTGAAGATAAAGGCCTCCCGGACACGGTAGGGAAAGACCCGCTGCCAGGGACCGGAACCATGTCTTCACCCGTAAGGTAAGGTTTGAAACAACCCCTGCGGTCTCCACCACCTTTTCTGACAATAATAGATCCCATCTGTGACCAATCTGTGACTTTTTGTATGGTATTCATGAAACCACTATGAAACAGAAAGATACCATGAAAACCTACATCATCCGCATCTACCGGCACAGTGATAAAGATTCGCGGCTCATCGTCGGAACGGTAGAAAAGGTCGGACTTCACGGAAAGATGGCATTTTCGAACAGGGACGAGCTCTGGGAGATCATGAACTCCGGCACGATGAAACAGCAGCAACGTAAGCGGCAGAACAATGATGACGATATCATAAGATTACTTACAAGCAATGACTCAACAAACAAAAAAGGAGAAAAAAAATGAAAAAAACAACTATCTTCAGCACATTGATGCTGATCATTCTCGCCGTGCTCGCGGGCTGCGGTGGAAGCAGCGGCGGCGGCGGTTCGCAGACAACGACTGTGTCTTCTGCAACGACATCAGGCGGACTTGCGACAATCAATACCGGTAATCTGGTTGTAGCCTTTATCCCGAATACTTCCGGGGTAAGCGCAGTACCCATAAAGCAGAGCGGGTCTTCGTTTACCACTGCTTCGTACGGAAACGCCTCTCTGAAGCCCGAGTCCCTGCCGTCACCGGTAACCATAACCATTTCGTTTGTGGTGAATAGCTGTGCTGCAGACGCCAAAAACCTGAAGGTTGTGTGCGTCGGCTACAACAGCTCAAAAGTCGCGGTCATCGATGTTGCAGGTTACATCAGCAGCGGTTCTGCACCCACGGTAACGGAATATGATCTCGGCAATACGGTAACCTCCGGTTTCAGCGGCGGGAGCTGCCTTGACTGCGGCGTCATCATAGACCCGCTCGATCACGGATTCATCGTATCATCCGGAGACGGATACCGGGTCGTCAATTATTCCGGGAGCGTGATAAAATCATTCCTGTCCAATCCGTCTGCAACACTGCCGGTAGACCTTGCAACGGAAAATTTCGGGTATGATCCTGTTCACGACATGATATACTCCCCTGAATACGCAGACGGCGGATCCATAACATCAACGGATGAGTACCTCTGGGTAATCGATGTCACCAAAGGCCAGGTCTACCACTGGTCGCACAGGATGGTTGACACAAATTCGGACCCGACACTCGGTATACCTGAGCTTGTCAGCACCGGCATCGGCTCCATGACCGCAGATGCTGTTGCAATGGATCCAGCTACCGGAATCATGGCCATAGGACATGAATGGACGCCGCTGTTGCTTGCTCTCAATATGAGCGCAGCAACGTTCAACGCATCTGCAGGGACGTTTGACGCTCCGTATGCAGTCGTTCCCCTGCAAAACGTGTATTCTCCGAGCGGTTATCTTACCACGGGCATGGTCATAGAGCCGTCGAGCCACATCATGTTCCTTGAGGGAGAATTCGGAGACGACATCGGGGCGGCACAGATGCCGGCAACTTCGCCATCCGGGAGTTTCACGGTCACATCCTACACATCCGCCCAAATGCCGACACCGACAACATGGTGTCCTTCCGTATCGACATGGAGCAATGTCGGTGATCCGCACGGGCTTTCCGCTTTCACCGCAGTCATCAACAAAGAGCCTATGGGACTCCTCATCGACAGCTCGAAGACATGCCTTGCCATCGTAGACCTGAACAAGCTCCTTGCCGCACCCAAGCAGGCGGGGACCAACACGGTTTCTTCAACCTACGATCTTGTGGCCAACGGGGTAATCAGTTTTATAGGGATATGATTTGGGGTGATTCAGCCTGATATTCCCTGAATACAGGTTCAATCGGGGCAAGGGTGTGACCCTTGCCCCTTTCTTCTTTCATGAGCGGAACTTTTTTTGTACTGGGCTGTTGAATAAGAATAAAACTCTAAAGGAGGCAGAATATGAAGAAACGGATCATTGGGTTTACGGGGTTAATCCTCGTGATGTTAACATTGGTTTTTTGCGCAGCTCCGGCGGTAAACACGGCACAGGCAGCCGGTCCTCATCCCCGGATTGTCAGGGCAATAGACATGCTCAGACACACCAGGTCGGTCCTCGAACAGGCACCCCCGGCGTTCGGTGGACACAAGGCCCTGGCAATCAAACGCGTCAATGAAGCAATCCATCAGCTGCGCCTGGCTATGAGGTACGCGAAATAACGGGGAATGCCGGTCAAACAGGGCGTTTCAGGCGTATCGTAGCTGTTCTCGCTGAAATTGTAAGGGCGGGTATTGCCCGCCTTTTTTTTTCACACTCTTCCCTTCATTCTTTTCACAAACCTACCCATCTGTGACCGATTTGTGACTTTTCACGTGGTATACGATGAGCCATCTAAAAAAAGATAAAAGGAGACAAAGCATGAAAAGAATCGGTATAGCAGTGGCAGCATCTTTGCTGATACTTGGGTTTGCAGTAACTTCACGGGCGGGATATGCCGGCAGTTCAGGCGAAACATGGCAAAGTGGCGGGCATGCGTGGTCTGTCGCCCCCAAACTTATAGTTTTCTTTCCCAACAGCAGTAATCCCGGTTTAAATAATTATGGTCCCGGTGTTGGTATCGGAGTTGACGGGCGCTATAATTTTATCAAGTATTTTGCTGTGGCAGGAGAACTTGATTATATCGGTGCTTCGAGTGCAACGATAGGCGGTACGACTGAAAATTTCAGTAATTTTGCTGTCAAAGTCGATGCCCTCGGCACTATACCGTTAAACAGAATAACACCGTTCTTTGGACTTGGTCTGGTATACAACAACCCGAGTGTATCGGTAAGCGGCGGCGGCTATTCGAAATCACTGAGCGGAAGCGGAATTGGGTTGGAACTTGTAGGAGGTGCAGACTTCATCGTAACGAAGAACGGGGCAGTGACTGCTCAAATCTCGATACCGATCAGTCAGGGTGCGACCTTCAATGGCAGCAGCACAACCGTCGATGTCGGTGTCTACGAGCTTATGGCAGGGTACAGGTTTCTTTTTTAACATTACCACTTAACATCTTGCCCATGATAAAAAGGCGTGCACTCTGCACGCCTTTTTCTTTGGTGCGCC
>JAJYLM010000124.1 GCA_021787655.1 bacterium | reverse complement strand
CTGGTACGAGATACATCTGAATACGGCAGCCATGGGCAACGGTGATATCAACACCATCGGTGTTGTATTTGCCGGAGCACCGGGTGTCGTCATCGGACACAACGACTATATTGCATGGGGAGACACCGTGTTCCCGTCGGACGTTATCGATGTTTACCAGGATACGGTTGTCAGCAGCGGAGGGCAGGACTATGTCGTGTACGGAGGACAGAACGTTCCAATACAGACCGTGCCCATGGTGTTTCACTACGGCGGTGTGCTGGGCAGGGGGCTCTCGGCAACGACCGTTACGGTAGATACCTACTATGTCACTATTCCGGGACACGGTTCCATGCCCGTCTACCCGGGCAGCTATACACCCGGGAGTTCGACGGCACTGGAGGCATTCACCTGGACAGGCATGGTGCCTTCGGACGAGCTCGAGGCGTTCTATAAGATCGATCAGGCGCAAAACCTTGCCCAGTTCATCACTGCACAGAGCTACTTCAAGGTCGGTTCCCAGAACTTTGTGTATGCAGATATCTACGGCAACATTTATCTGACCGACCAGAGCACCATCCCCCTGCGCGGTCCCGATACAATGAAGTACACGCCCAATGTCCTCCCGAGCGGACTGCCGTTCAGCGATTACACGTACCCCCCGTACCTGATGCTGCCGGGCACTGACCCCAACGTTTACTGGGCAGGCACGGTTCCCACAGCAGCAGTGCCCTCCGTGGAAAACCCGGCACAGGGCTACATCGCGACGGCAAACGAAGACCCTGTCGGTGTCACGTACAACAACGAACCATTGAACAACCCGTACTATCTCGGCGGGTTCTATGACCCGGGGTACAGGGCATGGGAGATCGACAGAGACATCGTCGCAGCAGGCAAGGGTAACATCGATCTTGCCTATGTTCAGAACGTTATCCAGGCGGATCATACCGACACCTATGCATTGCAGATCCTGCCGTTCCTGCAGACCGCCTACAACGATCTGGCAAGCTCCATTGCGGCAGGCTCGCCGACTGCAACCGCGATGAACTACCTCAACGAATGGTCGAGCAGTAGTAACACGCACCCGTATAATACGCCGACCGGGCTTTCCCCGTCGGCGACAACGCAGGACATCAATAACAGCATTGCAACCTCCATATTCGAGGGTTTTGTTCAACGGCTGTTCTATAATCTCTTCTACAACAAGATGCGGGCAATCGGACAGAACCGGTCCATCAACGATATGATTCTGATCAATACGCTGGTGACCATGCTCCAGCATCCGACGCAGTGTGCCACCTATTCACCATCAGAAGGGCAGAGCACCATGATCGACGATCTGGTCGGTACAGGATTGCCCTATACCTACACCGTGAGGTCCCTTGACCAGGTCATGATCCAGAGCCTTGCCGAGGGGATCAACGACCTGTCCCAGCCGTCCACCGGCAAAGGCGCACCGACGAGCTTCGGTACGACCGATATGTCGCAGTGGGAATGGGGCAAGCTCCATACCCTGACCTTCTCGGACCTGATCAGCCTCACCGGGGATAACACCTTCAATCTTGCGGACCCGGCCAACAACAACGAGGGCTATCCAAGGCCCGGCAGCATGTTCTCTGTTGACCCCGGAACATTCGGCTTTGAGATGGGGAATGACCAGACATCACCCTTCTACACGAACTACACCTACGGCTCGGGACCCGCGATTCGCTTCTCTGTCGAGATGAAGCCGGGTGCGATCGTCGGGTATAACGTTTTGCCCGGCGGTGAGTCCGGTGAAGGTCCCAACCCTGCGAACCCGCCCAAGCACTATGGTGACCAGATCCCGCTGTGGGTCAACAACCAGGTCCACCCGCAATGGTTCTATCCGAAGGACATAATCCAGAACACGGAATCCAGGACCATTTTCGAGCCTTGATAGGCGATCGAATACACACCAGCAGCACATCTGCACAGGGCGAACCATCCGGTTCGCCCTTTTTGCAGAACTTGCTATTATCCGGGCATACGGTATATACTGATCTGATACCGGGAAGGACACATAACGTTGAAGGAACCGTACAGGACACGAGATGTCTTCTGAACATGTAGGCGCGTTGCTGCAGGCTATACAAAAACGAAATACCACGGCCGTTCATACCATCATGCATGATCGCGGCCTTGAAGTGCCCGCTGAATGGATCACCACGCTTTTTTCTGTTGTCGGGTCGTGGAGCGCCGTGGTTGAACCGGAAAGCCTTATCAGTGCACTCCTCTCTGCCCCTGACGAACAGGAGGCGCTTGAGTTCCTGAACACGCTTCCTGCACAGGGCACGACTGTACCGCAGGCCATGATCCCGGATATTGTCCGGCTGGCCGGTGCGAGCCCGCTGCTTGCAGGCTACCTCGTCAGGGACCGTGCGCTGTCTGCGTCTGCTTGTCCGCAGACCGGGGACGGCTACAAGGCCATGCTGGGGACAGTCCCGTTCGACGGACAATTTCCGGCGAAACTCCGGCAGTTCAAAAACAGCAGGATCGCGCTGATAGCGCTTTCCGATGTTTCGGGAACAGCGGATTTGCAAACAACGGTCCGCTGCATATCGGAACTGGCGCGGGCAATCCTGGATACATCGTTCCGGTATGCCTGTTCACTGAACGCGCAGCTTCCGGACCGGGGGTTCTCGATCCTGGGTATGGGGAAGCTCGGTGCGGACGAACTGAACTACTCGTCGGATATCGACATCATGTACATGGCTGCAGACCATCTGCACGAGCAGCTCGGCGTCGAGACGATAACCCGGTTCGCAGAGCAACTGACCGCGGTCCTTTCGTCGCAGACGACGGACGGCATCGTCTACAGAGTCGACCTCGACCTTCGCCCGGACGGGAAACAGGGCATGCTCGTCCCCTCACTGGCGCGGATGCTGACCTACTATGAGGCATGGGGACAAACGTGGGAACGTCTTGCCATGATCAAGGCATCGCACTGTGCGGGTGACCGGGAACTTTCCGCTTCTTTTTTGAATGACATAGAACCCTTTATCTTCAGGAGGTACCTGGATTTTTCGACCATTGATGCATTGAAAGACATCAAGCAGCGGATACAGCTTTCGCTCATAAAAGGACTGGATCAGGCATGGGACGTAAAACTCGGGGAGGGCGGCATCCGGGAACTCGAATTCTACACGCAGGTCATCCAGCTGATACGCGGCGGACGGGAAAAAGGTCTCAGGATTAAAGCGACCATCCCTGCACTGGAAATGCTCTCGCAGCTCGAGGTGCTCCACCGTGATGACGCCGGCAGACTGATACAGTCCTACATCCTGCTCCGGACACTGGAACACAGGATACAGCAGTACCAGATGCTGCAGCTCCACAAGATGCCGCAGGACAAACGGAGTGAACGCAGGGTGCTGCGGGGTATTCTGGCACCCGGGGAACGCCTGTCCGCTGATGCGCACGGTGCGGCATCGGCGAAGCTCGTGCAGGCAAAAGAGACCGTCCATCGTTTTTTCCAGCAGTTGTTTTACGAACAGGAAAAAATCATTGAAACACAGCGGCCGGATGATGTGGTGCGGCTGTTTCTCCCGGGTACCCCGGAAAAGGATGTCCGGCAGAAGCTGCAAACAATGGGGTTCAGGGACATCGGAAGGATCCTGGACTACATAACGGTTCTGCGCGAGGGCGTGCCCGGAACCAGGTACAGCGAAAAGACAAAACGCATCTTCACCTGGCTGTCCCCGGTCTTTCTGAAGGGTGCCTCTGAGACCGTGGACCCGGATGCTGCCATCGAGCACCTTGTCGAGTTCACGAAGAAGATTGGTGCACGGGGCATCTTCTTTTCCCTGCTCAAGGAAAACCCGAAAACGATGTCGACCCTGATCCAGTTTTTCAGCATGTCGGACTATCTGTCCCACCTGCTCATCAACTACCCCGAATACCTGGACTCCCTTGTCCTTGCCCGCTACGTTTCTCTCGAGCGGAGCTATCAGGACATGTACGACGAACTGTCCGCGGCATACCGTCAGCTCACGGAGTATGAAGATAAATTGAGGCTTATCCGGGAATTCAAGATCAAGGAGACCCTGCGGATCGGCATCAACGATATCAACGGCAACCTGAACATCGTCGAAGTTTCGGAACAGCTCAGCACCCTTGCGGACGTGATTATCAGCATCACGCTCGAATTTGTCATGGAGGAGCTCGAGCCGGTCTACGGTACCATTCCCGGCGGAGAGGACAGCGGCATCGTGGTGATCGGCATGGGCAAGCTCGGCAGCGTGGAGTTGAATTACAACTCGGACCTCGACCTCGTGTTCGTCTACAACAGCGAGCGGCAGACGACACGGCAATTTTCACCCCAGGAATATTTTTCGAAGGTCGTGCAGCGGTTTATCACGGCGATCAGCATATCGACGGAGATCGGCCACGCCTATACCATCGATACGCGGCTGCGGCCGTCCGGCAATCTTGGTCCGCTCGTCGCCAGTATCGGTTCGTTCACCCAGTACCACCGGGAAAGCTCCATGATGTGGGAAAAACAGGCCCTGCTCAAGGCGCGGGGCATCACCGGCCCACCCGCGCTCGTCGGCAGGTTTTTTGCGGCAATCCAGGACGTCATGGGATCCGTCAGCAAGGATGCAGGCCTGCGGGCGCAGATTCACGATATGCGGATGCGCCTGGAAAAGAGCGTGGAGCACGACACCGCGGACTTCAATTTCAAAAAAGGGGTCGGCGGCCTCATGGACATCGAGTTTATCGTCCAATACCTGGAGCTTCTGTACGGCAGCGAAGACCCGGCTCTCTATGAGAGGAATACCTACCTCGCGCTCGAGGTCCTCATGGAGAAAGGATACCTCAGCAAAAAGGACATGGACCGGCTGAAAGACGGGTACATGTTTCTGCGGAAGATCGAGAACAGGATGCGGATCGACCGGGACTTTTCCGTGGAAAAGATACCGAAGAACGAAAAGGACCTCGAACCGATAGCCATGCGGATGGGGTTCAAGGGCAGCACCTGCGGCAGGGATTTCCTGGCAGCACTCATGGAAAAAACGTCCGGCATCCGGAACATTTACACCACCTATCTGAATCCGTGAGGGTCCGGTCCGGCCACTGTCTCATGCGCAAGTGCTTGACTTTTATTTTTCCCGTTATATAAACACAGATTACTGTTGTATTGTATTCGCTTTTAACAAGTAAACGGACAAGGAAGAAAAAATGAAAACCTTTTTAGCAAAAAAAGAAGACGTCAAACGTTCATGGAAGGTGATAGACGCCGATGGCGCTGTTCTCGGCAGGCTGGCCACCAGGATAGCAATGATACTCCGGGGCAGGGACAAGGCGATCTATACACCGCACGTTGATACCGGGGATTTCGTCGTGGTCATCAACGCGGCAAAGATAAAGCTCACGGGGGACAAGCTCCGTCAAAAAAACTACTACCATCACACGCTGTACCCGGGCGGGTTAAAGAGCGAGTCGGCGGCATCGCTGCTCGAGCGTCAACCCGAAAAACTTATCCTGCACGCTGTGCGGGGCATGCTGCCCAAGAACCGTCTTGCAGACAGGCTGCTGACGAAGCTCAAGGTCTACCCCGGCGCCGAACATCCCCATGCAGCGCAGATTGCATCTCACAGCAAAAAAGGCAAAGCGGAGGTAACCAATGGCTGAACTTCTTTTTCACGGCGTAGGCAAGAGGAAAACAGCGACGGCACGGGTATGGCTGAAACCCGGCAGCGGTGAAATATCCATCAATAAGAAATCCTTTGACACCTATTTCCCCGTCCTGGATGTGCGGGAAACCATCGTCAGGCCGTTCAAGCTCACGAACACCCAGGGCAAGTTCGATGTTGTTGCGAACATCATCGGCGGCGGCTGGTCATCCCAGGCGCAGGCCTTTGCACACGGCATCACCAAGGCATTGATCGCATTCAACGGCGACCTCCGTTCCGAGCTCAAGAAGGCCGGCCTCATAACGCGGGACCCCCGTATGAAAGAGCGTAAAAAATACGGCAGAAAAGCCGCGCGGAAGAGATTCCAGTACTCCAAGAGATAATGAAGAGAGCGGCCGTCTTAGGCGCAACGGGATACTCGGGAATAGAGCTGCTCAGGTTGCTGCGGTTCCACAGTCAGGTTGAGGTCGTTGCTGTCAGTGCCGACAAAAACGCAGGACGTCCCGTCGATCAGGTAATACCATCCCTGCGTGGATTCTATGCATTGACCTGCAAAAAAATAGACGAGCTGGCAGCGGAAGCGCTGGATGTCGTCTTTCTTGCCCTGCCTGCGGAACAATCCGTGTCCGTGTGTCAGGAATTTTTTAAAAAAAACACCGTCGTCATCGATATCAGCGCTGCATTCCGGTTGAAAGATACCGCGCTGTTCAAACACTGGTACGGCATCGAAACCCCGGCCCAGCTTGCTCAAACAGCGGTCTACGGCCTGCCCGAGCTGAGGCGTGGGCAGATCAAACACGCCCGCCTCATCGCCAATCCGGGGTGTTACCCCACCGGGGCGATTATTCCGCTCGCACCCTTCCTGAGGAACGGGATCATCAGCGGGAAGGGGATCATCATCGATGCAAAGAGCGGCGTTACCGGAGCGGGCAGATCA
>JAJYLM010000005.1 GCA_021787655.1 bacterium | reverse complement strand
TGTGACCGAAGGTCATCCGGACAAAGTTGCAGACCAGGTGTCGGACGCCATTCTTGATGCGGCACTTGCACAGGATAAGTATTCGAGGGTCGCATGCGAGACACTCGTTACGACAGGACTCGCGGTGATTGCCGGTGAAATTACCGTGAACGGCAATCTCCAGTATGCGGATATTGCACGGGAAGTAATAAAGGATATCGGCTACGACGATCCGGAAATGGGGTATGACTGGCGGTCGTGCGGCATTATCGTGGCCGTCAAACAGCAGTCGCCTGACATTGCGATGGGTGTAAACCGGGGCAAGGATAAGCTCGGCGCCGGGGATCAGGGCATGATGTTCGGGTATGCCACGAACGAAACGAAGAACCTGATGCCGGCTCCGATATCGTATGCGAACGCGCTGGTGAAGCGGCTCGCAGAGGTGCGGAAGAACGGCAGGCTGAAATTCCTGAGACCCGACGGAAAGTCGCAGGTTACGGTCGAGTACGAAAATGGAAAACCTGTCGGTGTCACTGCGGTCGTCATATCGGCCCAGCATACCGAAGATGTTTCCAACAGCAAATTGAAAGAATCCATTATAGAGGAAGTCATCAAAAAGGTTGTCCCCGCCCGTCTGCTCCGGAAGAATACACGGTACTACATCAATCCCACGGGAAGATTTGTTATCGGAGGACCTCACGGCGATACCGGTCTGACCGGCAGGAAGATCATCGTTGATACCTACGGAGGGTTCGGCAGGCATGGCGGAGGTGCATTCTCCGGCAAGGATCCTTCCAAGGTGGACAGGAGCGGATCGTACATGGCCCGGTATATAGCAAAGAACATTGTTGCAGCAGGCCTTGCCGACCGCTGCGAAGTTCAGATTGCCTATGCGATCGGAGTACCTGACCCGGTGTCGATTATGATAGACACCTTCGGGACGGGAACGACGGAAAACGGCGTGCTGGAAAAGGCGGTATCCCGCGTTTTCAGAATGGACCCGGCAGGCATCATCAAGGAACTCGCACTTTTGGAACCGAAGTACAGGAAGACCGCAGCATACGGACATTTTGGACGGACGGAAAAGGAATTTACCTGGGAACGGACAGACAAGGCACAGGCGCTTGTGAGAGAGGTGAACAAATGAAGGGGTATGACGTCAAAGACATAAAGCTCGCACAGACCGGAAAACAGCGTATTGAATGGGCGTATAAAACAATGGGAGTTCTGCAGCTTATCGAGAAAGACTTTGCCAGACGCAAGCCTCTCAAAGGACTCAGGATCGCTGCGTGTCTGCATGTGACCACGGAAACGGCGAACCTCATGAGGGTGCTGAAAGTCGGCGGGGCGGAGGTGGCGCTCGCTGCTTCCAATCCATTGAGTACGCAGGATGATGTTGCTGCATCGCTGGTCAGGCATTTTGATGTGCCGACGTTCGCTATCAAGGGCGAGGATACCAAAACGTATTACCGCCATATAGATTCCGTGCTTGCTTCGTCACCGGTTATCACGATGGACGACGGCGCTGATCTGGTGAGCACGATCCACACGAAAAAGGGCGCGCTCCTCGAGAGGGTGATAGGCGGGACGGAAGAAACAACGACCGGCGTGATTCGGCTCAGGAGTATGGCAAAGGACAACAAGCTCTCGTATCCCGTCATCTCGGTCAATGATGCATACACCAAGCATCTTTTCGACAACCGCTATGGTACGGGCCAGAGCACCCTGGACGGTATCCTGCGTGCGACCAACCGTCTCGTGTCGGGTTCGGTCTTCGTCGTCTGCGGCTACGGGTGGTGCGGCAGGGGAGTCGCAATGCGTGCAAACGGTCTGGGCGGACGCGTTATCGTGACCGAGGTTGATCCGGTCCGGGCGCTCGAGGCTGTCATGGACGGATACCAGGTCATGCCGATCAATGAAGCTGCAAAGATCGGCGACATCTTTGTCACGGTCACCGGCGATATAGCAGTGATCGGCAAACAGGCATTTCTGAACATGAAGGACGGAGCTATCGTCGCCAATTCGGGGCATTTTAATGTGGAACTCGACCTTGCAACGCTCAAATCCATAGCCCGGTCGCGGAGAGAGATCCGGGACTTTGTCGAAGAATACGTCCTGCCGAACGGCAGGGCAGTTTACGTTCTCGCGGACGGCAGGCTGGTGAACCTCTCGGCAGCTGAAGGGCATCCGTCGAGTGTTATGGACATGAGTTTCGCAAACCAGGCATTGTCTGCCCAGTATCTGAAGACAAGCGCACACAAGCTCGAGAAGAAGGTCTATGCTGTTCCCGAAGATATCGACAGGAATATTGCGGTCATCAAATTAAGGACGCTCGGCATCAAAATCGATACCCTGACACCACAGCAGAAAGAGTACCTTGCTTCGTGGGAAAGTGGAACATAGCCCCGACAGTATCATTTATCCGGATTTCAGTTTTTACCAGCCGCTGAAGGGCTACAGGATCACTATCGATACCGTCATCCTGTACCGCTTCGCGGCAGCACATGCAGCGGGGACGGTGCTTGAGGCGGGCTCTGCATCGGGTGTTATGAGTATCCTGCTGTCCCGGAACCGGAAGGTTGCCCGGGTCACCGGTATTGAGACCGATCCCGAAGCGTACGGGTTGTCCCTGAGAAACCGGGAACTCAACGGCTGCGGGGACAGGGTGGAGTTTGTGCATGACGATCTGAAGTACTATAAGCGTCTCTTTAAACCCCAGTCCTTCGATACCATCGTTACGAACCCGCCCTTCCATAAGGCCGGAACAGGAAAGGTGAGTAATGAACAGGGGATTGCTTCCGCTCACCACGAACATTCTCTCACCCTTGAGGTGCTGTTCGCTTCACTACGGTATCTGCTGAAACCCGGGGGATATTGTATGGTGCTGTTCCCCTGCAGCCGTCTTGACGAACTCCTTTCGCAGACGAAGGGGTTGGCCGTCGAAGTCCTCCGGTTCATACACCGGAAACATGACCGGCCTGCAGATGCGGTCCTGATGCTTGCAAAAAAAGGAAGAGGGAAGCAGCTCAGCATCGTACCACCCCTGTATGTTCAGGATACAGACGGATATTCAAAGGAAGTGCAAGACATGCTGGATCCGCGGGACGAAGAAGACCCCGGTTCAAGCGCGGCAGATAAGAATACTCCGTGAACGGCCCGGGAAAAAAATGAACCGGAACAGGCTTGACTGGTTCGAATTTCTCCTGTACATAGAAGAGAGACGTTTGCTGAGGAGGTTGTATGAAAAAGGTTCTGAGTATAGCCGGGGGAATGTTGTTCTGTATCAGTACAGCAGTATATGCCGCCTCACCGATGGGACCTGCCATGCAGGGAGAGACTGGACTCATCAGGGTCATATCCGCTGAAAGCCTGCCGCAGACAGGCGCAATGTTCGGCGTGGACGGTCTTTATTTCCGCGATACGGATCTGCTCAACACGGCAGGAGATATCAATCAAAGAATAGAAGGCAACGTGAACCTGACCTACGGTGCTGCAGACTGGCTCGAATTATTCATCAATGGAATGAATGCTTCGCAGAGCATAAAAAATACGACGACGAACAGGGACGATCTTTACCAGACGCTCGGTGATCTCATCGGCGGGTTTAAACTCAGCTTTCTTGCATCTCCCGGTTTTGCAATGGGACTGGACGCATTCTCCCATCTGATGACGAGCCAGGCCGGACAGGGATACCAATGGAGTGCATCGGACTTCGGGGCACGGCTGTTGTGGACCGTCGATCTGGACGCGTCGGAGAACGTTCCGTTCAGGCTCAACATCAATGTCGGCTATAAATGGGACCATTCGCGCTATCTCCTGCAGGCGCCCAACTATACGCTGGGCTCATATACATCTGTTGCACAGATGTACTCTATCGGTCTTCCCCGCAGCGAGGAAGAGTACGCCCTGGGTATCTATCATGACGACCAGGTGATCGGTGCGGCAGACATCGAGCTGCCGGGTGCCTATGCGACGCCGTTTGTCCAGTATTACACCAACCAGATTATCAATACGGGCAGGAATTCTTCACTGCCGCATCTCAAGTACAACCAATCACCGCAGTACGTCACCCCGGGGTTCAGGTTCACGCCAGCGAAAGGGCTGGCGATCGATGTAGCCGCAGACATCGGGCTGACCAAGGTCGAGTCCCTGCCGTCATCAGTAACACCGGGCACAAACGTCAACGTACGATCTGTACCGCTGTGGGATGTCATAGTCGGTGCGAGCTATACAGTACTGCCCGGACAAACCGTGGTCATACAGAAGATCCAGGCACCGCCGCCCCCGGAACAGGGAAAGATAACGGGCGTGGTCCTCGACAATAAGACAGGTTCATCGATTTCCGGCGTCATTATCAAGATTGAAAATTCGGACATGTCGGACATTATAACGGGCAACAGCGGTACGTTTACCAGCTGTCCCCTGCCGGCAGGTCCTGTCCGGCTCGACTTCTTCAAAGACGGATACCAGCCGGCATCGCTTGAAGGAACGGTCATAACGGGACAAACGAGTTCCCAGGAAGTCGTCATGAAGAAGCTGACACTGATTGGAGCGGTTGCAGGCACGATCTCCGATACGACCGGGAAACCGCTGGCAGCTGTGATAACCTTCAACAATACGGCGCTTCCGCCTGCAGCGACGGATCCCAGGACCGGTATTTACTTTGTGAAGCTGACACCGGGCACCTATGAAATGACTGTTTCCGCGCAGGGCTATGTCAACAGGACCGTCCAGGTCCAGGTACAGAACATGATGAAAACCATCATGAACCTTACACTGGAACAACGGCAGGCAGCAGCACCGCCGCCGCCGCCGGCACCGGTTCCGTCAGCCGAAAAGAAGCCCAGGGTCATCCTCGAGAAAGCGCAGAAGAAGATCGAGATAACCGAGGCAATCCACTTTGAAACAGGGCGTGCAAAGATCCTCGAGGATTCGTTCTCCCTGCTCGACGAGATTGCCCAGGTACTGCAGCAAAACCCCGATATCAGCGTGCGCATCGAAGGGTACACCGACAATGTCGGGTCTGCGGCGTATAACCTGAAATTGTCGCAGCTCCGTGCGGAGAACGTCATGAAGTATCTCATTACAGCAGGCATTGATCCGAGCAGATTGACGGCAAAAGGGTTTGGTATGATGGATCCCATAGCGTCAAACGCTTCCGCAGCGGGACGGGCGAAGAACAGGCGGGTGGAGTTTACGATAACAAAAGAATGAACGAGATCAGGTTCCGGATGGACGGAGGCCGGAATACGGTTCGGGCCTCCGTGCCGGCCGGTAATCCGGTGTCAGGATAGGAACGATGGTTTCCTTTGAACCTGTCGGGCAGCTGCCCGGGACGGAAGGGTATGAAATTAGAAGGTGATGCACAGGGACTTGAAGAATTGAAGCGTATCAAGGAAGAGAACCTGTTTTATTTGAAATTCATCATGAAAGAGGCAAAGAGCAACACGGATAACGTGACGACGTTTAAAGACAAAACAGGCAAACAAAGGTACAAACTAACGTACGATCCAGCAACGGATTCCTTCACCGTTTCGTCTCTGGGCGAGTAGTCTTTGACCGGTAGAGTGCCCAATCGATATCAAAAGAGTATTCCTTCATCGTATTCGTCTGAATGGTGATGTACTCTTTTGATTCAAAATAGGATTTCAAATCGCGGGACAGGGGAAGTATCAGTTCTTCAGCCTTCCACTTGAAATTCTCCCCGTTGCTGAGGTTCTTGACACAGCCGAGAGCTACGGCATACGCGGCGTCGGCAAGCGTATATTTCGACAGGGATTGCTCCAGCGCCTTGAGCACGCCGTGCATATAGGGATTATAGAACTTGAACATCTCGGAATAGATGACGGCATTGTGATAGTACTGGGGGAAGTTCAGGATGCCGTCTTTATGAAGGTACGAAGCAACCTTGATCAGCATATCCGCCACCTGACGTGCTATGCCAAGACCCGGGAATTGCTGGTCCGGAAGCTGGGGCTTTTCCCCGGTAAACCGGGAAAGCGGATTTTGCAGGATAAGCCACTCTATCACCATCATGTTGTAGGTCCCGTACTTGAATGATGGCAGGTACATGATCTTGGGTCTGAAGATGCTTTCCGAGAGGATGATCTCAATGAGGAGATGGGGCTTGTCTTTTTTGTCGAAGTATACCCTCAGGATGTGGCGGTGCGGATCAT
The DNA here is from genome assembly GCA_021787655.1 of bacterium. GTDB lineage: Bacteria > JAMCPX01 > JAMCPX01 > JAMCPX01 > JAMCPX01 > JAJYLM01. Next base: position 25,649 of record JAJYLM010000005.1, on the reverse strand, counting down.
CGGTGTTAATGTCGAGCAGAATGTTGGTGAATCCCTTTTCATTCAGCATCTGCGATATGTTTGACCTTCGCAGAACCTTGTCCACCTCTTCCTTGGTGAAAACCCCGAGGTAGAGGCTGTAGCCTTTTTTTTCGTTCAACTGACGCATGAGCTCCGTCTCTGACAGCGAGAATTCGGAGTCGTCGAACGAAATTTCCTGGATGGTTTTTAAGCCTTTGAGAGGTATGTGCGGTTTTTTCATAGGTCTCTGAACAATAAGGGGCGGTTGGTTCCCGCCCCTTTGTCATTGCTTAAGCCAGGGTATTCATCCCGCGTTGTTGCACGTACAGCGTTCATCCTAATCCAGGACCAGATCGTACCAGAATTTTGCCTTCCGCGGCGCAACAGCAACATGGATGTGCTTGACCTGGGTGTACTCATCAAAGCCATAGGTGCCCAGCTCTCTCCCCACACCGCTCTGCTTATACCCTCCGAACGGCGCTATCGCATTCAGCAGGTGATAGTCGTTGATCCAGACCGTGCCTGTTCTGATAGCCTTTGCCACGTCGATTGCATGAGGTATGTCGCTTGACCAGACACCGCCGGCAAGTCCGTACATGCTGTCGTTGGCAATTTTGATCGCCTCGTCAACGGTCTTGAACCGGATCACCGACAGGACAGGTCCGAAGATCTCTTCCTGTGCTATTTTCATCCTGTTGTCGACATCCGTGAAGATCGTGGGCTCCACATAATATCCCTTCTTCAGGTCAGCGGGCCGTTTTCCGCCAAGCACGAGCTTTGCCTTTTCATCGAGGCCCGCCTTGATGTATCCTTCGACGGTTTCTCTTTGCTTTGCCGAGACCACGGGTCCCATGGTTGTTTCATACTCCATCTGGTAGCCGACTTTGATCCCTTTGGCGCGTGCTATCAGCTTGTCCATGAACTTGTCGTAGATCTTTTCATCGACGAGCAGCCGTGTTCCGGATTCACAGACCTGGCCTGCATGGAGGAATGTGCCGAACAGTGCCCCGTCGACCGCCTCGTCCAGCACTGCGTCAGCCAGCACGATATTCGCGGATTTCCCGCCCAGTTCGAGCGTGACCTTCTTGACGGTTTTCGACGCCAGTTCCATCACGCGCCGTCCGACCTCGGTGGATCCTGTGAGGGCGACCTTGTCTATCAGAGGATTGCTGGCGAGCTCTTCCCCGACAACTCCGCCGGCACCGGTAACGACGTTGACGACCCCCGCGGGTATGCCGGCCTCCTCGATGATCTTTGCGAGTTCAAGAGCGGTCAGCGGGGTATAGCTCGCCGGCTTCAGGATAACGCAGTTTCCTGCGGCTATCGCGGGAGCGATTTTCCACACGGCCATGAGCAGGGGGAAGTTCCATGGGATGATCTGACCGGCGACGCCGATGGGTTCCCGTACCACGAAGTTCCAGCTCACGGACGGAAAGTTTATCCAGGGCAGCGGCTCAAAGAGATCTTTCTTGTAGGCAAGTTCGGCAAAATGCCTGAAGTGTTCCACAGCGAGCGGGGTATCGATCATGGAGGCCTTCCGCAGGGTTGCGCCGGAACTCATCGATTCGATCTCCGCCATTTCCGTCTGTTTTGCGATGAGACCATCGACGACCTTTAACATCAGTTCGGAGCGCTTTTTCTGTTCGAGCCGGGTCCATATACCGCTGTCGAACGCCGTCCGGGCGGCCTTGATGGCGTCCCTGACGTCTTCGACGCCTGCAGCGGGAACCTCGGCGACGACCTCTTCATTCCCCGGGTTGATGATGGACATCGTTTTGCCCGATTGTGCATTCACCCATTTGCCGTTGATAAACATCTGGTACTTCTTCATTGTGAAACCTCCTTTATAGTATTCCTCAATTCTGTTTGTTGCCGTGCCTGCCGGTTATGATTCCTGTACCAGTATGTCAACCGGTACCCCGGCCATCTTCTTAAACCGTTCTGCAGCATCCCTGCCGGCGACGTCCTGAAGGGTTCCCCAGTGCATAGGTATTGCCAGCTTCGGCTTCACAGCACCGGCAATCTTTGCAGCGTTGTCAGCGTCGGCGGTATAGTTGCCGCCGACGGGCACCAGGAGTATGTCAGCACTGAGAGATTTCATCTCTTCGATGAACTCGGTGTCACCGGTATGGTAAATGCGTTCCCCGTTCATTGTAATGATGAACCCGACATTGCCGGCATCTTTCGGGTGGAATGGTTTTGACGGGTTATACGCAGGGACAGCACTGATGCTGACGGTTCCTATGGTCAGCGTGTCCCCGGGCTTGACGGTACGGACGTCCCCGTCCAATTGTTTTTTTACGGAAGCCGTCGTCACGATAATGGAGTCTTTCTTCCTTATCTTGCCGATGTCCGGTACTGAAAGATGATCGAAGTGATCGTGCGTAATGAGGATGATGTCGGCCTTTGGTTCCGACTTCTTTAATTGCCATGGATCGATGTAGAGTATCGTGCCGCCGGATATCCTGAAGCTTGCATGCCCGAGCCATACGATCGCATTTTTCATAGCAACCTCCTTTACGAAATACTGCCTGGGGCCGGGATCGAACCGGCATGGAGTTTGAGCCCCGAGGGATTTTAAGTCCCTTGCGTCTACCAGTTCCGCCACCCAGGCATTGCATATTGTAAATAATATTTTCACTGTAAAGTCAAACAAGATAAGAGGGTGTTTTTATGCGGTTTCGGCAGTGGTCTGCACGGCTCTCCCTGCCGGTTGATTCGGTTTTGTTATCCTGCTAAATATGCTACAACGGATACGTCCATGAATCCTCGCGAAGCTGAAAAAAGAATACAGGAACTGCGCACCACCCTGGAGCACCATAACTATCGTTATTATGTGCTTGATGCTCCGGAGATCTCCGACCATGAATACGATCTCCTGTTCAGGGAATTGAAGGATCTCGAAGAACAGTTTCCCCAGTTCCAGAATCCCGATTCGCCAACCAGGCGTGTCGGGGCACAGCCTGTGGACAAGTTCGGGCAGCTCCGTCATACGGTGCCCATGCTCAGCCTCGACAACGTATTCTCAAACGATGAGTTCGATCAGTTCGTCGAACGGGCAAACAGGTTTCTGGGCAGGGAGGGGTTCTATGATTTCGTGGGAGAACCGAAGCTGGACGGGCTCGGCGTTGAACTCGTCTATGAAAACGGTGTCTTTACCGTCGGCTCGACACGGGGTGACGGCTCTGTCGGGGAGGACGTGACCCAAAACCTCAGGACCATCAGGAGCATCCCCCTGCACCTGTTCGAGGACACCTGCGCCGCGCCAAAGAGGATCGAGGTGCGCGGAGAAGTCATCATGAACAAGAAGGACTTCCTCAGCCTCAATACGCTGCGGGAGGAACAGGGCGAGCCCGTATTCAGCAATCCCCGGAACGCTGCTGCCGGTTCCCTGCGGCAGCTCGATCCGAGAATCACGGCGCAACGAAACCTTGACATCATCCTGTACGCAGCAGGCAGTTACGAAGGCATTGAATTCAAAACGCACACCGGGATGCTGGAGCATTTCAGGGCATGGGGATTGAAGACAAACCCGCAGAACAAACTCCTGAAGAGCAGGGAGGCCGTGTTTGAATACTTCGTGTCCCTGGATACCCTGCGGGACTCGCTCCCCTACGAATGCGACGGCGTCGTTTTCAAGATTAACCAGCTCTCCCTGCAGCGGTCTCTCGGCGAGGTATCCCGGAATCCCCGCTGGGCTATTGCCTACAAGTTCAAGCCCCGGTCCGCAGTGACCAGGGTCATCGATATCGTACCCCAGGTCGGCAGGACAGGCATCCTGACGCCTGTTGCACTGCTCGAACCGGTGAACATAGGAGGCGCACGGATCCAGCGCTCGACGCTCCACAACCAGGATGAGATTGATAAGAAAGACGTGCGGATAGGGGATACGGTCGTTGTGGAGAGGGCAGGGGATGTCATCCCCGACGTTGTCAGCGTGGTCAGGGACAGAAGAACGGGGAAGGAAAAGCCGTTCCGGATGCCCGAAAAATGCCCGGTCTGCGGTTCGAGGGTCGAAAAACTCGACGATGAGGTTTTTTACCGGTGTATCAACATATCGTGTCCGGCACAGGTCAAGGAACGCATCCGGCATTTTGCAATGAAAGGTGCCATGGACATAGAGGGTCTCGGGGAGAAGTGGATCGGTACGTTCGTCGATAACAGGATCATCGGGGATGTCTCCTCTCTGTACAGTCTCACGGAGCAAGACATCGTTTCCATCGACCGCATGGGTGACGTGCTCGCCCGGAAGCTCATCGATGCAATCCGGAAAAGCAGGGACGCACAGCTCGATCGCTTTCTCTTTGCGCTCGGAATCCTGCATGTCGGCGAACACATCGCACGGACGCTCGCGATGAACTTCAAAGACATCGGCGACATAGAAAAGGCGCAGGATGAAGAACTGAGAAACATCGAGGGCATAGGTCCCGGGATCGCCGAGAGCATCCACGATTTTTTCCACACGAAAGAGAACCAGGACCTTCTGAAGAAATTGAAGGCATATCTCCGGCTGAATAATCCTTATGAAAAGGCGGTCAGCGGGCATTTGAAGGGAAAGAGGTTTGTTTTTACCGGTGGGCTTGCCGGGTTGTCGAGGGATCAGGCAAAACAGATGGTCGAGGAGAACGGCGGAAGTGTCACGGAGTCCGTGAGTAAGAAGGTTGACTACGTTGTTGCCGGAGACCAGCCGGGGTCAAAACTCGATAAGGCACACGCCCTGGGCCTTTCCGTACTGTCCGAAGATCAATTTATGAAGCTCGTCCGGGGATGAACCGGTACCAGCACGGAACGTCCCGGCAGAATGACTGTTGATCTGCGGGCTTGCACTTCCCCTGGAGAGATGATAGTTAGCCTGAAAGGCTGTTTTGCATGGAATTGACACAAGAGCATTTAGAAGAAAAGTATGGCCTGCGCCTGACGGAACAGGAGGTCGCAGATGTCCGGCGCGGCGGGATCGTACGGACATTTGAGTCGGTCCAGGGTACGGGCATCAAAACCGGCATGGCTGTGGCGGTTCTTGATGTTCCGGTCGATAAGGTGTGGTCTGTCATACACGATCACAACAACTTCAAGGAGTTCATGCCGAACATCAAAGAGAGCATACTCTTCGATCCTGCAGTTGTGCAGCAGGCGCTCGACCTGAAATTCGATCGTGCCTCGTCCAACCCGGAACTCCTGATGGATTTCCTGCGGGAGCACCGCGTCGGCAGCATGAACGGCGCAACGGGGTATTTCTTTAATCTTCTGGACATGCCATGGCCCCTGAAGGATCTCTGGTATATCATAAAACTGACTGACCTCGTCCAGGATAACGTGTGGAAGAACTCGTGGGAGATGCTCACCGGCAATATGAAATCGGACAGAGGATCGTGGACACTGGTCCCGTATTCAGAGGGGGACACCTTTGTTCTGTACAATGCGTTTGCCGATCCCGGGATAGTCGTGCCCGATCCCTTCGTCAATCTCGCGCTCAATGTCGGGCTGCCGGGCATTTTGCGGGCGGTCAAAAGAAGGAGCAAAAAGGTTTAACCGCAGACGGTACGCTGGTGCCCGTACAAGCGGGGAGAATGGAGACGACACACGATGAAGATACGCATAGACATAGACGATACCGAACATACGGTCGATATCGTCAAGGAAGAGAAGGGAACGTACATGTGTCTGGTTGACGGCCGGGATGTTGTCGTCGATGTGTCCCGCATACGGCACAACGATGTCAGCGTGTACTCCCTGCTGAGCCACGGCCGGTCGTACGATGTCGTGTTTCACAAAAACAAGTCCCTGAACACGGTCAGCGTCAACGGACATAATTTTTCGGTAACGATACGGAATGAATCCGGCGTCATGAAGGGAAAGGACCGGAAGCTCCACGAGGATCAGGCCCTCTTCAAGATCGCGGCGACCATACCCGGCAAGATCGTGGCTGTGAAGGTGGAAAAGGGCATCAAGGTAAAGAAGGGACAGCCCCTGATCGTCATCGAAGCAATGAAGATGGAAAACGAACTGAAATCGCCGGCAGACGGCATGGTGACCGGGGTGTACGTCAAGACCGGAGACAAGGTTGAAAATAATGCCGCGCTGCTGGAAATCGACACGAGGATTCCGTTATGACGACGACGCACGGGCAGGATCTGCTCAAACAGGATGTTGAGCGCTGGAAGCAGAAACAGGGCGAATCCGGGCAGCGGAAAAAAAACTTTATTACCACGTCGGAAATACCGGTGGAGCCCCTGTATACGCCGATCGATACCGAAGCCCTTGATTACCGTTCGGATGCAGGGTTTCCCGGCGAATACCCGTTTACCAGGGGCATACAACCGCTCATGTACCGGTCGCGGTTCTGGACCATGCGCCAGTACGCAGGGTTTGGCAATGCATTGAAAACGAACCAGCGGTTCAAGCTCCTGCTCGACGCAGGACAGACAGGGCTTTCCGTCGCCTTCGACCTTCCGACGCAGATGGGGTACGATTCGGACGACCCGGTCAGTGCAGGAGAGGTCGGGCGTGTCGGTGTTGCCATCGATACGCTCAGGGACATGGAGGTGCTGTTCGACGGGATACCGCTGGACAAGGTCAGCACATCCATGACGATCAATGCAACGGCGGCAATCCTGCTTGCGATGTACATGGCGGTTGCGGACCAGCAGCGCGTTGCCCATGGCAAGCTGGAAGGAACGATCCAGAACGATATCCTCAAGGAATACATCGCGCGGGGGACCTACATTTTTCCGGTCGAGCCGTCCCTTCGCATTACAACGGACATTTTTTCATACTGCAAAAAACACCTGCCCAGTTTCAACACCATCAGCATATCCGGCTATCACATACGGGAGGCGGGAGCGAATGCCGTCCAGGAGCTCGCATTCACCTTTGCCGATGCGATCGAGTACGTGAAAAGCGGCATACGTGCGGGCATGGATGTCGATGAGTTTGCCCCGCGGCTTTCTTTTTTCTTCGGTGTCCACAACGGCCTGATCGAAGAGATAGCAAAATTCAGGGCAGCCCGGAAGATATGGGCAGGCATCATGAAGCACCAGTTCAATGCAAAGAGTCCGAAGTCCATGATGCTCCGGTTCCATACCCAGACCTGCGGGGCGACCCTGACGGCCCAGCAGCCGGACAACAACGTCGTCCGGGTCACCATTCAGGCACTGGCCGCGGTGCTGGGGGGCACCCAGTCCCTGCACACGAATTCACGGGATGAAGCACTCGCACTGCCGACGGAGGCGTCCGTCAGACTTGCGCTGAGGACACAGCAGATCATTGCACACGAGTCGGGTGTTGCCGATTTTGTCGACCCGTTTGCAGGCTCGTACGCCGTCGAGTCGCTGACCGCCGAGATCGAGCAGCGGGTCGGCAGCTACCTCGACAGGATCGCAAAATCGGGCGGAGCCATAAAGTGGATCCAGAATGGATCGTTCAAAAACGAGATCGAGGAATCCGCGTACCGGTACCAGCAGGCCATTGAAAGAAAAGAGAGCATCGTGGTCGGTGTCAACGAATTCACGGACCACGATCAAACTCCCATCGGCCTGCTCAGGGTTGATCCGGAGATTGAGAAGGCACAGGTCAAACGGCTCGACGATGTCCGCAGCACGAGGGACGGCAGGGCAGTGGAACAGTCTCTGAAGCACCTGAAACAGGCGGCCGGTTCAGCGGAAAACCTCATGCCGTTTATCTACGAAGCAGTGAAGGCTTACGCATCCATCGGTGAGATCTCCGCTGCGCTCAGAGAAGTGTTCGGCGAATACCGTTAGCCTGCCGGTCTCCGGTTGTTCAAGCCTGAGTAAGCTGCTGCAGCTCGTCAATCGGGAGAGAGATAGTTGGTGAAGTGTCCTGCAGTTCTTGAGGGTGACTGGCTCTGACCAACAGGGCGCATATCTTGATTTTTGCAGCATTCTTCCAAGATGATTTGAAGTACGCTCCTGCCGGATCCGGCATACCTGTCCTTCCTGTTGACAAGAGGATAGACAGTCATTATATAAAACAGAACTTGTTGGGGGATCGTCCAATGGCAGGACTGCAGACTCTGGATCTGCCTATCTAGGTTCGAATCCTAGTCCCCCAGCCATTCCATTCAATACTACCCGGGTGCTGCGCCCGTCGCACCTCTAAAGCCCGAGTTTCTTGAATATGGAGTACTTGGGAAAATCAAGTCCCAGGGTAAACAGGGCCGATAGTGCCAGCACCAGCAGTACCTTACCGAATGTCAGCGACGGGATGAGCCATCCGTAGGTGCCGAGTATCACGAACAGCACGACAGCCGCAAACGTCGAGATGAGCAGTTCCCTGCCCGGTTTCGATGACCAGAAGTGCTGGCGTTCCCTGACAATCAGGATCCTGAACTGGCTCGCAAATACAAGGTTGAGCAGGACAAGGGTCGGCATCCGGGCATCGGAAATATCGAAGTATCTTTTCCCGATAAGCATGACGACGATCGTTTCCAGTATCAGCAGTATCCCCAGGACCAGGGAGGCAATGGTAATGTCTTTCACGTTCCATGTATTTGGATTGCTGGTGTGCTGTACATTGTCCGTTGCGAGGGACATGGTTATAAAGTCGTTCGCAAAGACCAGCAGGGACATGCCCAACAGCGACAGTACCAGCCTGTGCAGCCAGAAGAACCCTACGGTCAGCACCCCCACGAACCCGATAACCTTCGTTTCCTTGTTGATCACCCAGGAAAGCATCCGCTGGAACGTCTCCCTGCTTACCTTGATAGCATCGACGATGACGTTGATGCCGTCTTCGGTCAGAACGACGCTTGCCGATGCCTTTGCAACGTCCGTGGAATTGCTCACCGCAATACCCATTTCTGCCTGCTTCAGTGCAGGGGCGTCGTTGACCCCGTCGCCGGTCATACCCACGGTATGCCCGCTCGACTGCAGCAGCTTGACGATACGGTATTTGTCTTCAGGATAGATCTGGGCGAATCCGTCGCTCTCCTTCACGATTTTGATCTGTTCCTCTTCAGGCAGGTCCTTGATGTCCGTCATCCGGATGACCTTGCTCCCGATACCGACTTCTTCTGCGATATGCTTCGCTATTGCCGCATGATCGCCCGTGAGCATCATGGGTTTAATGCCGAGTTCCCGCAGTTCCTGGATCATTTTTGCAGCGCATTTTCGCGGGGGATCGGCGAGTGCGACCAATCCGACAAACTTCAGGACGTCGGAATCCATCCCGGCTGTTCTTCCCACGGCAAGTGTCCGGTAACCTTTCAGGGAGTATGACTTTACCGCTGCTTCGATCGTTTCCATCGTAGCGCTGTCCATCTCCCTGCTGAGTCCGATGATCGTCTGGGCGGCACCCTTGACGACCTTGAACTTTTCGCCCTTGCCCTCGATGATCGCCTCGGTCCGCTTGATAGCCGGATCAAACGGCGTGAACGAGATCTGGTTGTATCCGCCAACGAGCTTGTCGATACCCAGAGACTTGCCGTAGTGAATAATGGCGAGATCGATTGCGTCCATGCCTTTCTCCTGGGATGCGAGCATGGCCAGCCGTACCACATCCTCCTTCGAGCAGCCGTTGAACGAAACGCTGTCCGTTACCGACAGATTATTCTGCGTTATGGTCCCCGTTTTGTCGAGGCAGAGGATGTCGATGGAAGAAGCGTCCTCGACGGAGTCGAGCTTCGTGACGAGGATATTTTTCTTGGACAGTTCCACCGCACCTGCGGCCTGCACGATCGTGAGCACCGCCGGCAGAGCAACAGGAACAGCTCCCATGAGGAACGTGACGATGAACGTAACGATGAGGAGCGGCTGAATGTGGATGACGAATGCGTATCCGGCGACGACCAGTGATGCGGCGATACCGAGATACATCATGTATTTCACGATGGTCATCATGACTTCTTCCTGGTGGGACTTCGGTTTTGCTATTTTGACCAGTTCAGCAGTCCGGCCGAAGTAGGTGTTTGCTCCCGTGTTGACGACAATGCACCGCGTCTCGCCCCGCTTGACGATCGCCCCCGAAAAGACGATGTCCGCCTGATGGGCCTCTTTGGGCAGTGATTCGCCGGTAAGCGACGATTCGTCAACCGAGATCGGGTCTCCCAGGATCTTTGCATCCGCAGGTATGATGTCCCCGAGCTTGATGAGGATGACATCGCCCGGGACGACCTCCCGTGCGTTTTTCAGGATCAGTTTTCCGTCTCTCAAAACCCGGGCCTGAACAGCCAGTTTATTTTTCAGGAGTTCTACGGCACGCTGTGAATTGCGCGAATGGATATAACCGATGACGGCATTGACGGTCAGCAGGATAAGGATGATGATACCTTCCACCGGACGATCCAGGAGAAACGAAAGTACCATCGCCAGCTCCAGGAGCCAGGGCATAGGTCCCCAGTAGCGGCCGATGAATTCCAAAAACGGGTTTTTCTTCTCTTCCGTTATTTCGTTATAGCCGAACCTTTTTTGTCTATCGGTCGCATCAGCTTCTTTGAGACCGTCTGCAGACGACTGAAGCTGTTCGAATACTTCCCCGGTTGAAATTGTCCGATAATCGGATGTTTTCAGCAGTGTTTGATTCATTCAAGGTACCCCTGTTTGTAAAAAAAATAATCTCTATAATTTATAGTGTTTATTTACAGAATCAAGTGTTTTCTTTAAAAAAAATGCACTCCTTGTTTTGTTCCAGGTCTCCGGGGGTGCTTGGAAAACGGAAAAAATCTTGTTCCCCGGTGTACCGGAGGGAGAAAACGGGACAATTTTCATTGGACAATCCATGCCGCATTCTTGACAATGCGTGCAGATTCGCTACAGTAGCACGTATGGGAACAGCCGATTCTTTTATATCAGAACTGATTGTACTCGGGTTCTTGATCTTTGTAAACGCTTTTTTTGCAGCTGCGGAGATAGCCATCATCACGGTACGTGCAAAGGGCCTGAAGAGGGAAAAAGGCAAAGATCGTCTCTGGGACAGCGTCACGTCGCTCCTCGATGATACCAGGAGCCTGTTTTCCATCATACAGATCATGGTCACGGTCGTCGGGTTTCTCTCGTCGGCAATTGCCGCGCAGTGGTTTGCTGAACCGCTGTCGGGTTACCTGTTCACGCGCCTGGGGTTTTTCAGCATCTACCACTGGGAACTGATCTCGGTTTTCTTCGTGACCATGATTATGGCCTACCTGTTCCTGGTGCTGGGAGAATTATTTCCCAAGGCTGTTGCCGTTGAATATCCCGAACGCATTGCGACCGTGACAGCACCGGTCATTAATCTGATCCTCAAACTCCTGTACCCGCTGGTACGGTTTCTGACACTCTCGGTACAGGCAGCAGGCAGGCTCTTCGGCCTCAAGTTAAAGGGAGGATTGTCGATCATTACCGAGGATGAAATCCGTGCGATCATTGATGAGGGCACCAAAGAAGGTGTTGTGGAGCCGGATGAACGAAAGCTCATTTACTCGGTGCTCGAATTCAGCAACACCATGATCAAGGAGATCATGACCCCGCGCGTCGATACCGTGGCCATGGAAAAGGACACGCCCGTTGATGAGGCACTCAACCATATGATTGAATCCGGATACTCGAGGATGCCGGTGTTTGAACGGGACATGGATCATATCGCTGGTATTGTCCATATCAAGGACCTCATCGATGCGAAGATCAAAAACAGGCAGCTTTCCGCGATACTCAGGACGGCGTACTTCATTCCGGATACCATGCGTCTCGATGACGCCATCAAGGAGTTCAGAAAGAAAGACATCCAGATGGCGGTTGTGTCGGACGAGTACGGCGGCATCTCGGGTATTGTGACCATGGAGGACATACTCGAGGAGATCGTCGGCGAGATACGGGACGAATACGACCAGCAGGAAGAAGAACCCATCCAGCGTGTGCCGGATGGCATCGTGGTGCTGGGGAATGTGACCATATCGGATGTCAACGAGGCTCTGGGCGTCGGTCTGGATGACTCGAAGGTCAATACCATCGGCGGTTTTGTTACCGGTGTTATGGGACACTATCCGTCTGCAGGCGAGCACTACGAGGACGACCAGGTCAAGATATATGTTCTCAAGATACGGGGCAGGAGGAACAAGAAACTGAAGATTGTAAAAAAAATTGAAGCAAAATCAGGAGCATAGAACGGGAGTACAAGCACAGAAGGGTGCACGTTGTGCCTGTCATAGAACCGGCCGGTGACGTTGCTGAGAAGGGTGACCGCAGTGCGAAACAGCAGAAAGGAAGGGGACGATGTATGATTTCATAATTGTAGGGGGCGGGATAGCCGGTCTCGAACTCGGTGCAATGCTGAGCCATGACGGACGCAGTGTCCTGATGGTCGAAAAGGCCGAACATGTTGGCGGGCGCTCGTTCGTCCACACGAAGGAAGGCTTTGAGCTCGACAATGGAATCCACCTCGTACGGTTCGGGCGGAAGAGTGCACTCGCCAGTGTCCTGCGGCATATCGGAAAAGAGATTGAATTCCGGCACCTCGGAAAGTCCTACCTGATCGACGGGCAGAATGAATTTATTCTTTTCCCGACCGGTCCGTCCGGTTTCCTGACCAGCGGGCTGTTCAGTTTTTCGGAGCGCCTCAAGGCCCTCGGTATCATGCTGCAGTTCAAGCGGGGTGGGACCAGCGGGCTGGAACGGTTCACCGTGGAAGAGTGGATGCAGAGCGCCGGCATCAGGGGAGGGTTGAAACGGTATTTTAACCTCGTGTGTGCTTCCATGCTGGTGTGTCCAGTCGCTTCGGTGGCATCAGCCCAGGCACTTTCTGAAAACATCAACATGGTTTTGAAGACCGGAATTTCCGTAGAGTACCCCTCCCATGGCTGGCAGAAGGATATCCTCGATCCACTGACTGAAGCTCTCCGCAGGCATGGAAAGATTATGACCGGTACCAGGGTGGATTCGGTTGTCATCGAGAACAACAGGGCGACCGGAGTAAAAATCAACGGTACGGTCACGAATGCGGATACCGTCATCGTCGACGTTCCATCGCAGGACCTTGGAAAGATTCTGGACGTGCGCGGGATGAGCGATGAACGGTTGAAGACAGCGGTTGGACTGGTACCGACGTCGGGAATATCCATTGACTATGCCATTGATGGAACCATCAGCGACAGCAGCGGTCTTCTCTACCTTGAAGACCCCCTCAGCTTCGGCTGTTTTGTATCCAACCTGTCGCCCGGCATAGCGCCGCAGGGCAAGTCGCTCCTTACCTGGTTTTGCCCGATCCATAACGAGGATATGAAACAAAAAGGCAGGACAGCTGCCTACCAGGAGAGGCTGGAGAGCCGGATAGAGAGTATCTTTCCCTCCCTGAAAGAGAGAACGCTGTTTCAACGGGTCCTTCATCTGAATATGGTTGACGGTGTCGAACTCAGCATCGGACAGCTCAGTGATAAACGGCTGGGGTACGGTATCCGGGGCATCGATAACCTCTACTTCGTTGGGGATACGACGGCTGCGCCGGGCGCCGGGGGCGATATAGCACACGAATCGAGCATCGGGTGTTACCGGCAGATAACCGGGAAGATGCGTTCTGCAGGCAACACCTGAGACTGTATGACACACGCTGTCAAGATCATCGTCAGCGATCTTCATCTCGGTACCGGACGGTACACCACTGAAGGCATACGGAACCCGTATGAAGATTTTTTCTTCGATGAGGCATTTGACGAACTGCTGGAATACTACACGAAAGGCACGTACCTCAACTATGATGTCGAGCTGATCATCAACGGGGATTTTCTGAACCTGCTGCAGGCGGATATCCTGAAGGATGGCTCGACCATCACCGAGGACGATTGCCTGGTGATGATCCGGCGCATCTTCCGTGGACATCCGGTGTTTTTCGACGCCCTGAAGCGGTTCATGTTCGCGCTGAACCACCACACGAGCGTCCTGGTCGGGAACCACGATCAGGGCATGCTGTGGAGCAGGGTCCAGGAACTGCTGAAGAACACTGTATCCCCCCGGCTGGAGATCTATCACCGCTCATTGTCGTTCGACGGCATCTATATAGAACACGGCAACAACTATGATATTTTAAACGGATTTTCAGCCATGGATTCGATCAGGAAATCTCCGGTCGACGGGGACACGGTATTGAACATACCGTGGGGCAGTTATTTTGTCCTCACCTTTATCTATCCCCGGAAAAAGAATACGCCGTACCTCGACCGGATAAAACCTCTGAGGAAATATATCCGCTGGGGGCTTCTGTTCGACACAAGAAAAACGGCCGCTACCCTCATGCAGATGGCATGGTTCTATATCCGGAACAGACTGCATCCTGATCCTCAACGGCGCAGAAAGTTCCATCTGACTATCGAGCATGTACTGGAGTCATTCAAGCTGGGGTCCATAGCAGATATCGCCGTCGAGATACTGAAGCATACGAGCTACCGGATCGTGATATTCGGCCACACCCACCGTGCCATGCACATCGAGATTCAGGACAAGCAGTACCTGAATACAGGGACCTGGACCGATATCGTGGACATGGGGATCGATAACCCGGGTCGTCATTCGAAGCTCACCTATGTGCTGATCGATTATGAAATGAATCCGCTCCGTGCAAGCCTGCGGGAATGGCACGGGCGCTACCGGATAGAAAACGAGATTCGCGGATGGTCATGAACAGAGCTACCGGCAGGCCGCGATCCGGGGATACCGGTGCACCCGGACTCGAACGCGGGGACCGGCAGCTGTCGTCCACGATCAATATGCTCGGTCATCTGCTGGGAGATGTCCTCAAATCGCAGAAAGGTGAGGCATTTTTTGCGTTGGAAGAGAAGATACGGCTCAGCATCAAGTCACTGAGAAGTCATTACAGTCCTGCACTCGAGCGCACAATCGTCGCAGCCCTTTCAGGGCTGCAGCCGGAACAGATGGCGGATCTCATCAGGGCATTCGCATTGTATTTTCAGCTCGTGAACATCGCTGAAGAATACCACGCCTCCAGATTCATAGAGAGCGGGGGGCCGGAGGAGCACGACGGGTTTTCGGTCGCCGCCTGCATTTCCGGTGTGGCCGCAGACCGGTTCAGCAGGGACAGCATTCAGTCGTTTCTCGGACGGCTCTCCATAACGCCGGTGATTACCGCCCACCCTTCGGAGACCAAGAGGCACACGATCATGATGAAGCACCGCAGGATCTATGACTACCTGTGCAGTATGCTTGAGTGCGGGCACGCGCGTGATGAGGACCACTACCGGGTTCTCATCAGAAACGAAATAACAAAGCTCTGGCAGACGGACGAGCTCCGCAGCCGGAATGTCAAGGTTTTGGATGAGGTCTTTAACGGCACATTCTATTTCAGACAGACTTTTTACCAGGGTATTACGGAATTATACAAACGGGTAAGCCGGGCTCTCGCGCAGGCATATCCCGGTGTGGTTGTGCCGTACGATTTTATGAAGTTCGGCTCCTGGATAGGCGGAGATATGGACGGCAATCCCTCGGTAACGCAGGACACCATTGCTGCCACCATGGATATGCAGAGGGACACAATCCTGTCTCTGTACAGGGATGACATCAACGCATTGTTCCGGAACCTTTCCATGTCCGAACACCAGATTGGTGTGTCCGGGGCACTCAAGGCATCAATCCGTGAAGACCTCAGAAAGCTGGGCAATATAGAGGGCATCGTCGATTTTTACAGCATCAGTGCGGCTGAATACTACCGGCAGAAACTGACACTGATGTATGCGCGCATGCTTGGCATCGGAAGCAGCAGGAGAGGTGCATACCGAACGGCCGGTGAATTCATCGGCGACCTCGTCCTGATACACGACAGCCTCTGCAGGAACAAGGCGGCCGACATCGCCGGAGAAGATGTTTCAGCCCTCATAACGAGGGCGCATGTGTTCGGTTTTCACCTGGCGTCCCTGGATGTCCGGCAGCACCATGCAGTGCACGAACTGGTGGTGGACGAACTGCTGGACGGTGGTTATGCCCGGCTGGAGGAAAAAGAGAGACAGCGGATGTTGTGCAAGCGGATTCCCGGCCGCGTGTCCGTACCCCGCGGACTATCGAAGACAGCGCACACCACGGTCGCGGCATTCACAACCATCCACCGGATTCAGCAGGTCCTCGGCAAGGATGCCATCAAGACCTATATCATCAGTATGAGTCATGGATTCAGCGATATGCTCGAGGTTGCATTCCTGTCGAAGATTGGCGGCCTGTTGTCGTCCGGGAAAGGCGGTCCGGTCTCCTCGATCCGCATCGCACCCCTCTTTGAGACCATTCATAACCTCGAGCACGCTCCGGATACCATGAAGCAGGCCTTTGAGAACGGATTTTACATGTCCCTGCTGAAGAACACGGGCATGCAGCAGGAGATCATGCTCGGGTATTCTGACAGCAATAAGGACGGAGGCATTCTGAAAGCAGCTTGGACGCTGTATAAAGCACAGGTGCAGCTTGCCGCCCTTGCAGATCGGTACCACGTCAAGGTCCTTTTCTTTCACGGCAGGGGCGGCAGTATCGGCAGAGGCGGGGGACCGACCTATACAGCCTTTCAAGCCCAGCCCGCGGGCACGATTAACGGGTACGTGAAGTTTACGGAACAGGGCGAGGTTGTTTCCTATAAATACGCCAATACGGATACGGCGCTGTATAACCTCGAATCCATCGTGTCCGGGGTCATCTCCGCGAGCCTGTCACACACCGGGGGCAACAGGAGGCTCTATGAGGACACCATGGAGGAGATTGCGGAAAACGCGTATGTAAACTACCGCAGCAATATTCACGATAATCCAATCCTTGCCGATTACTTCTTTTCCGCCACACCGGTCAACGAAATAGCGAAACTCAATATCAGCTCCCGGCCTGCGTTCAGGGCAAAAAAGGGGACGATTGACTCGATCCGCGCCATACCGTGGTCGTTCAGCTGGGCGCAAAGCAGGCATAATATACCGGGCTGGTTTTCATTCGGGTCCGCCGTGCGGGATTTTTTGAAGGGACACCGGCAGGGGATGAAGCTTCTGCAGCACATGTACAAGGACTGGCAGTTCTTTAAGGTGCTGGTCGATAACATCGAGATGAGCATGGCAAAGGCGGACATGCACATCGCACGACGGTATTCCCGTCTCGCCGGCGGCGTCCGGGGTTCGAAGGAATTTTTCGCGATGATAAACGATGAATACCTGCTGAGCCAGAACATGCTGCTCCGCGTAACCGGGCAGAAGCGCCTGCTCGAACACCAGCCACGGCTTGGCCGTTCCCTGAGATTGCGCGAGCCTTACATCGATGCGCCCACCTATATCCAGACGATCCTGCTGGACAGGCTTAAATCAGGCCGTCTGTCGGAGCGGGAAACGGAACGGCTGACCTATCCTGTACTGCTGAGCATCAATGCAATATCTGCCGGCCTGAAAAATACCGGATAATCCTTGCTCATTGCAGAAAACTAATTTAAGACGCACACTGGAGAAGGGGGGCGGAACACGATGAACTTTTTAACAGGACTGATGTTGATAGCTGCGCTGCACGGCAGCGGCATGCGCATGACAGTACTACCGGAGCAGCTTCACCCGGGGAGTCCTTTTGTGCTGACCATGAGCGGTCTGGCGACGGAAACAACGTACGATATCGGTTATGACGGACGCCGTCTGAGGTTCACCGGCGGAACGACCAGCATCCTGCTCGGGGTAAACCTTGTACACCAGACAGGCACGGACACCGTTCAGCTGTACCGGCACGGCAGTGCAGCAGCGTTAACATCGGTAACGATCGATGTTCAGAACTATACCTATCCGAGCCAGTACCTCAAACTGCCGCCCGGTTTTGTGAATTTGACACCCCGGGAGCTGAAGAGGGCGATCCGGGAACAAGCCGAACTGGATGTGATCTTTGCAAACGACAAGACACCGAGGATGTGGAGCGGTGCGTTTATCATTCCTGTCCATGGCATTATCACGACCCCCTTCGGGGTCCACCGGTTTTTGAACGGAGAACCTCGTTCTCCCCACACCGGTATAGACATAGCCGGCGGGGCCGGTACACCGGTCGTAGCAACGAACAATGGAGTCGTCTGTTTTGAGGGAAACCTGTTTTTCGGAGGTGACAGCATCCTGATCGATCACGGCCAGGGCATCTATTCCATGTATTTCCATCTCGAGAAGTACACGGTCAGAAACGGCGCCTCTGTGAAGAAGGGACAGATCATCGGGTACATCGGAAAAACGGGACGCGTCACAGGCCCGAGCCTGCATTTCGGGGTCAGGATCATGGACAGCAAGATAGACCCCGAACTGCTGTTTCTCCTCACTCAAAAGCATTGAGAACCCCGCTTTCTCCTGCGGACATTTTTTGATTGAACAATCAAAAAACAGTTGCATTGTCCCGCATGTTCATTGTATGCTCGTGACAATGGGGGCAGGAATGAAAAATAAAAAGCCGTTAGAGAAACTCATGAACGAGTATGATAAAAAACCCAGAACTCCGTTAAAAATCGGAGTGTGCCTCAGCGGTGGTGCGATTCGGGGACTTGCCCACGTCGGCGTGCTCCGCGTTCTCTACAACGAATTCATTCCCATTGATTTCATAACCGGCAGCAGTGCAGGATCGATTGTCGCCGGTTTATACGCCCTGTACGGATACCATTCAAGCTGGTCAGCCTTCGAAAAAACGCTGAAGAGCAACTCAATTTTTAAGATCAAGAAAAACAAGAACGATGAGCTGTTCGATTCCGGATATTTCAAGGGATGGCTCAAGGAGATGCTCGGGAATGCAACATTTGATGATGTGAAGATACCCTTCGAAGTCACTGCCCTCGATATCGTGTCAGGAAAAACCATCTATATCAACGAAGGGTACCTGCGGGATGCCATCTATGCCTCGTGTGCCGTACCCGGCGTCTGGAAACCGGCAAAGGCCGGGAATATGCTGCTGGTGGACGGTTCGTTCGGCAACGATGTGCCGGTGGAATGGCTGAGGGGAAAGGGAGCGGACGTCATCATCGTGTCCCTGGTCAATATCTATAACGAATTCCTGTACGGTTCCGGGTTGTCATTTTCCCACATGCTGAAACTTCTGACGTCGAGCAGTGTTATCAAGCCGTTCATCATTGCCGGCGGGACAGGGCTTGAATATGCAACCAGGGGGATAACGGCGAAAGAGGCACGACCTCTCAGAACGTTGGTCAGAACGATGGCGCTGTTCGGAAAGAATTTCAATGAACAAAAATGGGGATCCGATGCGGACGTCAAGATTGTACCTTCCATCGGTGATTTTTATTCGAGCAACCCCGGATATCTGTCCAGGAACAAAAGGACCGAGTTCATTGCAGCGGGCGCTATTGCGACGTGGAAGAAGATCCCGCAGTTGAAACAGCTGCTCGGCGAAATAAAGTTGAAGAAAGAAATGTCGGTGTCAGCCTCCGATAAGATCAAGAAACAGATCAAAAACGTCAAGAATTCCTTTCTGAAGCTCGTCGGTTAGCGGGCGAACCGACGTACCTCACTGTGCGGGGATCTCCGCACCGGGAAAGAAGGCTGCGGCCGGATTTCGTAAAGATATGTCGGAAAAGGAACATCCGTTGAGCGAACGGATTACCCCTGCGGCTCCGAGCTCTCCGGAGAAGGCGCATCTTTGTGCGGTTCAGCATGGGATGGAGGTACAGGCCGTTTCATTTTCTTTGCAGGTTTCTTTTTCTTCTTTTTCTCGGTGAGCAGTTTGGACAGTGATTCAAGCTTGACGTCGAGCCGTGACACTTCATTGTTCAGTTTGCGTATATCATCCGCAGAAGGCAGGTTGAATGCCCCCAGCGCCATCGGCATGACCGTGTCGAGCCGTGACTTGACCTTCATCATCTGTTCGACTGTCCTGTCGAGTATGGGCTGAAGTTTCTTTGATGAAAACACCTTTTCTACGATCTCGTTCAGCGTAAATCCTGCAAACAGATCGGCAGATTTTTTTTTCATACCCCACCTCCTTTCTCCATATAACCAGATCGATCAAAATGATGTCAATGACTTTATTTACACTGCAGGAACCTGCAGTTTGACAGGGTGGAGGTACTGGTATAAAAAACCTGCATGAGAAAACCGCTGATCTTCCTTATCCTGCTGACGGCTTTATTCCCGAGTTCGTGCCACCGGCAGTCACCCGGTGTTTCGTCACTGGTCATCGGCATCGAGGGTACGCCGACCAACCTTGACCCCGGGTATGCGACAGACGCCTACTCGATGCAGATAGCTGACCTTTGTTTCGAGGGACTGGTGCGGTTCGACAGGAAGGGTGAGCTCGTTCCATGGCTTGCCGCGGATTTTTCCGTGAGACGCAATGATGAAATTGCCGTTACCCTCAGAAGGGGCATTCGGTTCCAGGACGGCACTGTTTTTACCTCCGGCGATGTTGCAGCAACCATAAACAGGATTCTGGACTCGCCGTCTTATTCACCGTACAAGGAAGCGCTGTCGCACATTCAGAACATCGTTCTCCAGGGCCCCGACGGCCTCGTTATCCGCATGAAAGAGCCCTATGCTCCGCTCCTGACAGCGCTGACCATCGGTATCCTCCCGCACCGGCTTGCTGCGGAGAAAAACCTTCCTCCGGAAAAGCTGATCGGAACCGGTCCGTACAGGATTTACCGGTATGATGTGGCACACGCTGTTGAGCTGCGTGCATTCGCCGGGTACTGGGGCGGACCGCCGCGGATTCAGCGGCTTTTATTCAGAGTTGTTCCCAACGATCTGACGCGTGTTCTCGAACTCGAAAAGGGCAGTATTGACCTGCTGGTAAATGCCGTACCTCCTGATGCGGTGGGCACGCTCCGGCACGACAAGCATGTCCGTGTCATCACAGGACAGGGGAATTCCTATGAGTACCTCGGGTTCAATATGCGCGACCCGCTCCTTCGCATCCCTGCAGTCCGGCGGGCGATTGCCCATGCAATCGATCGTCAGGCGATCATCAGCTCTGTCCTGTTCAACGAGGCAGAACCTGCAACGGGCATACTTCCGCCCTGGAACAAGGCGTATGACGGAAACGTGCAGCAGTACGGTTATAATCCGGCAGAGGCAGAGCAGCTGCTGGACGAGGCAGGATTCCCCAGAAGACACGGCTACCGGTTTACCCTTGATTTCAAAACATCGAACAATCCGCTGTCGATACGCGTGGCCCAGGCAATTGCCTATGAACTCGGACAGATCGGGATCAAGGTCAACCTCAGGTCCTATGAGTGGGCGACGTTTTACAATGACATACGCCACGGGAATTTCCAGCTCTATACCCTGCGCTGGGTCAATGTCATGGACCCGGACATCTACTATTACGCCTTTGATTCCCGTGCATTTCCGCCCTCCGGTGCGAACAGGGGGTATTACGCGAATTCCGAGGTCGATCAACTCCTCGGACAGGCACGCAGTATTCTGAACAGTAATGCTTCATTGCCGGTGTACAGGCGCATCCAGCGCATTATTGCCCGTGACCTTCCGTATGTCAGCCTGTGGTATATGAAAGATATAACCGCCATGCGCGACCGTGTCCGAGGCTTCAGACCTTTCCCGGGCGGGGGCTATCGGGGCATCAACAAGGCCTACATCGTACGCGAACAGCCCTGAGAGCAGGTGTGCGGTGTTCAAACCGCGTCATTGCGAGCGGAATGCTACTCTCCCTTGTATTCCGGGGTGCGTTTCTGCAGAAACGCCGATACACCTTCCATGAAATCTGCGGTCATAAGACACCTGGTTTGTCCGAGCACCTCTTTTTCGAATATCTGTCCGAGATCCAATTCGTGAGCACCGAGCAGTGCCTGTTTGGCAAACCGGTACGCAACGGGCGGGCCCTGCGCGAGTTTTTTTGCAAGCAGTTCAACCTCGTGTTCAAGAGAACCGGCCGGTACGACCCTGTTGACCAGTCCTATCCTGAGCGCTTCAGGAGCATCGACAAGATCCGCGGTATAGGTCAGTTCGAGTGCCTTGCTCATGCCGACAATCTTCGGAAGGAAGTACGACGCACCTCCGTCCGGCATGAGGCCTATTTTGGTAAACAGCATGCCCATCTTTGCATCATCCGAGGCTATCCTTAAGTCACAGGCAAGGGCGATACTCAGACCATATCCAACGGCATGGCCGTGGACAGCCGCAATCGTCGGTACGGGCAGGGTATAGATGGCCTGTATCGCGTGTTCGAACAGCCAGACCCTGTTCTCCATGTGCTGGAGTTCGTCTGCCTCCGGTGTCCATTTAAGGTCAGCACCCGTGGAAAATGCCTTTCCGGCTCCCGTGATCACCACGACCCGCACGTCGTTTTCCTGCTTCGTTTCATCGGCAATGGCCTGAAGCATTTTCACCGTTTCAGGGGTCACCGCGTTCATCCTGGTTTCCCTGTTGATAATGATCGTTTTTATTCCATCTTTTTTTCTGGTCATGATTGGTTTTTCTTCCATCGTATCTCCTTTTCCCACGTACCGTTCCGCTCAGCGTAAGACGGTAGCAGAAATAACCCGGACGGGCAAGATCCCGGCATCATGCAGCCTGATAACCGTATGCCGGACGACCCTTTTTTTCTCCATGCCGATTGTCTGATCGGAACACTTGAAAGTTTTTTGTTTCAGCATACAATAATAAAAGATGAACAAACAAGGTACAAGAAATCTCGAGATAGCCATAGCCCTTTCAGCGATTCTCCACATATTGATCTTGTATGCGCTGAGGATCAACAGTGTCAGTATGTCTGCGGCGAACCACCCGGAAAACAACTATATCCAGCTCAGCACGGTACCGCCTGAATCGCTTCATGAAGGCACGAGCAAGCCGGCTGTGGAACACCGGAACAAGGCTGCCGAACAACAGAACCGGCAGCAGCCCGTGATCAAGAACCAGATCGTGGATATCCCGAAGCCCGTCGTTCAGCAGGAACCGAAGAAAACAGCCTATCTTTCCAACTGGTCCCAGAGTGTACCCGAGGAGATGGTCAGCAGGCATAAAGGCGGCGGGTATGGTACGGACCAGCAGAAATCGCTCAACGTCAGCGTAACCCCCAAGGTACCGCCTGCCGGTACCGGGCAGGCGCAGCAGGACAAGAACAGCGGGAAGAGTGCCCAGCACGCGGCACAGCAGCAGGTCATGGAGCCAGGGCATCGGGGGCTTTCCCTGTCTCAGCAGAACACACAAGCTGCAGGACAGTCGCAAAACCAGCAGGCGGCAGGCAGCCAGGGGGGAAACAACGAAAAGCTCGCCCTCAACTCAATGCTGCCGTCCTATTCACGGATGCGCGCAATTCCCGGCATCGGGGACAATAATTATCTTCCGGGGCTTAAAGAGGGCGACGTGACCCTCCTGAACACCAAGAGTTTCGTGTACGCCGGTTTTGTCCGGCGTGTTGCATACAGGATATTCGACCGCTTTATTTTCGATGTGCGCAACAGCGATGTGACGCAGGAAGACCTGAACACGATGGAGGGTCACGCCTACGTCGAAGCGAACATGAATGCGCAGGGGAAGCTGCTGTCCGTGCGCCTGCTGAAATCTTCCGGATCCCCGGCATGGGACAACCTCGCAATCGCTGCATGCAAACGTGCGACCTGGGATGCAAACCCGCCCAAAGGTGCCGAGGGGAAGGACGGCATTATTCACTTTGTATTTGCCCCGGGAAGGGACATTCTGGTCGTCGGTTTGCTTGACTGACTGCCTGTATCCCTTGATATCAGAAAAGTATTTATTATATTTTAACATAATGCGGTAAACTTATTCTTGGTGCCGATAGTTTATCGTCATGAATTACGCAGAGAAGCAATAATAATATTAAAAAAGGAGGCAACAAATGGCAAAGGAACTAAAATATGGTGAAGGCGCGCGGGCTTTGCTGCTGGAAGGCGTGAACATACTCGCCGATGCAGTGAAGACAACCCTTGGACCGCGGGGGAGAAATGTCCTTATCGAAAAGACCTTCGGTGCTCCGACGGTGACGAAAGACGGTGTCACGGTTGCAAAGGAGATCGAGGTCGGCGATAAGTTCAAGAACATGGGAGCCCAGATGGTCAAAGAGGTGGCAAGCAAGACTTCGGACGTTGCCGGAGACGGTACCACCACGGCTACCGTTCTTGCGCAGGCAATATTCCGTGAGGGTGTAAAACTGGTATCAGCAGGCAACAACCCTATTTTAATCAAGCGAGGCATAGATAAGGCTGTCGAGGTCGTTGTTGAAGAGCTGAAGAAGGTTAGCAAGCAGACCCGCGATCAGAAAGAAATTGCGCAGGTCGGCACCATTTCGGCGAACAATGACGAGACCATCGGCAAGATTATTGCCCAGGCCATGGACAAGGTCGGAAAAGAAGGGGTCATAACCGTGGAAGAGGCAAAGGGCATGGAGACGACACTCGATGTCGTGGAAGGCATGCAGTTTGACCGCGGATACCTTTCGCCGTACTTTGTGACCGATGCGGAGCGTATGGAGTCAGTCATCGAGGATGCATACATTCTGACCCACGAGAAGAAGCTTTCCAACATGAAAGAACTGCTCCCGCTGCTCGAACAGATCGCAAAATCGGGCAGGCCCCTGCTTATCATTGCAGAGGATGTCGAGGGCGAGGCCCTTGCAACCCTGGTCGTCAACAAGCTGAGAGGCACGCTGAACTGCTGTGCAGTAAAAGCACCGGGATTCGGCGACCGCAGAAAAGCGATGCTTGAGGATATCGCTATCCTGACCGGCGGCAGAATGATAGCCGAAGAAATGGGCATCAAACTCGAGAGCATCACGCTCAAGGACCTCGGCAAGGCAAAGAGGATCGTCGTGGACAAAGAGTATACGACCATCGTTGACGGCGAAGGCAAGAAGACTGAGATCGACGGCAGGATCAAGCAGATCCGTGCACAGATTCAGGAAACGTCATCCGACTACGACAAGGAAAAGCTCCAGGAGAGACTCGCAAAACTGGTCGGCGGCGTGGCAGTCATCAAGGTCGGCGCTGCAACAGAGGCTGAAATGAAGGAGAAGAAGGCCCGGGTCGAAGACGCACTCCACGCAACGAGGGCGGCAGTCGAAGAAGGCGTTGTTCCGGGCGGCGGCGTTGCCCTTCTGAGGGCGATCCCCGCACTCGATAAGATGAAGCTCGATGTCAGGGAAGAACAGCTCGGCGTTGAGATTATCAGGAAATCGCTGGAGGAACCGATTCGTCAGATCAGTGCGAACGCCGGCAAGGAAGGATCCATCATTGTCGAGCACGTGAAGGCGGAAAAAGGCAACTTCGGGTTTAACGCACTGACGGAAAAATACGAAGACCTGATGCAGTCAGGTGTCATCGACCCGACCAAGGTGGTCAGGTCGGCACTTCAGAATGCGGCGTCCGTATCTTCGGTCCTGTTGACAACTGAGGTTATGATAACCGAGAAGCCAAAGGATGAGAAGATGCCGGCAATGCCTCCAGGCGGCATGGGCGGTATGGGCGGCATGGGCGGTATGGAGTATTGATGAAACTGCTCCGGGAGCACAGGTGTTGTCCCGGATCGTAACAGAAGACATGATGAAAGGCGGGCGCAAGCCCGCCTTTTTTTTGCCGATGCGGGGACGGATCGCTGCGGTACGTTGTCCCTGATCATCCCTGCTGACCGGCGGGGTGCAGATAAATCTCCGTGTGCATGCACTGCTGACAGGGGATGCCTGCACGCAGGTGTATGAACGGAGCTTCATTTTTTCTTGACAAGGACTGGAGAACATAATTTATATAACAAAGTTATTTGT
>JAJYLM010000123.1 GCA_021787655.1 bacterium | reverse complement strand
CAGGCAGAAGGCTCTGGAGGACATCATCGACGACGATATCATCTTCGATGAACTCAAAACCATGGGAGTATCCGTCGGAGAGGGCGATGTGGATGCAGCCATAGATCAGATGTCCGAGGCAAACGGCGTACCCACTGAAACCCTGAAAGCAGGACTGAAAGCAAAGGGTGTCTCCTACAGCGCATATAAGGACGATATCAGGAGCGAGATAGCCAAATCGAAACTCGTCAGTTACAAGTTCCGGTCTGAGATCACCATAACGGACGATGATATACAGAGGTATTACCTTGCGCACGAAAAGGAATTTTCAAAGGTCAAACAGGCTGATATAAGCCATATATTGATTGCAATACCGCCGGACACCCCGAAAAAGCAGCAGGAAAAGCTGCATGACCTGGCAATGACCGTGGTCGGGAAGATACGTAACGGCGAGTCATTCAGCAATGCAGCAGGACAGTATTCGGATGACAAATACACCAGTAAATCAGGTGGTTACCTCGGACCTGTCGAGGAGGGAAGCCTGTATCCTGTGCTGAATGCCGCTATCTTCAAGGCAAGGCCCGGTCAGATGATCGGACCCCTGCGTACACCCGTTGGTTACGAGATCATCCTGGTCAGCGGGTTCAAATCCCCGGGACTCCTGCCCCTGAAAGACGTCAAGGAAAGGATCCGCAACGATATCTATACCAGCAAGCTGGATGATGCCCTGAAAAACTGGCTATTGACAAAACGCCAAAAAACTATCATTACAATCTATAACGAACTTTTATAGCTGGAGGCTTACATGGAGTTACCAAGAATAGGCATAACAATGGGAGATCCCACAGGCATAGGTCCTGAGGTCATCGTCAAGGCGTACAAAGAGCCGAGGGTCATGAAAGAGTGTATCCCGGTCGTGCTCGGCGATCCCAATGTTATCAAGAAAACCATCGCAGATCTGAACGCAAAACTCGAGATCAACGTCATATCGGTGGATGATATAAAGTCACTGAAACCGAACCTGAAGGCCGTCAATATCGTGAAACTCTCGAACCTCGATCCGGCACGGCTGAAGATTGGCAGGCCGGACAAGATCGCAGGGAAAATGATGGTTACGTACATACGCGAGGCTGTCAGGCTGGCGATGCTGGGGTCCATCAATGCCATGGTTACCGCGCCTATCAACAAGGCGGCGATCAACAATGCCGGTTTCAACTATCCCGGACACACGGAGATGCTCGCGGAACTGACCCGTACCGAGGATTACTGCATGATGCTGGCGGGAAAGAAGCTCAAGGTGTCGCTGGTGACCACCCATCTTCCGATCCGGGAGATACCCAATACGATTACACCCGGCATGATTTTCAAGACCGTCAAACTGACCTACGAAGCACTGGTGGACTACTTTGGCATCAAAAATCCGAAGATTGCAATCGTCGCCCTGAATCCGCATGCAGGCGAGGAAGGGCTGTTCGGGGTCGAAGAAAAGGAACTCATCATCCCGGGTATCAAGAAGGCGGAGAGCATGGGGATCCAGGTTTACGGTCCTCTGTCCGCAGATACGGCGTTCCATTTCGCGTACAAAGGCAAGTACGACGTGGTGGTCGGAATCTACCACGACCAGGCACTGATACCGATAAAAATGATCAACTTCGACGACTCGGTCAATGTTACCCTTGGTCTCCCGATCGTGCGGACGTCCGTCGATCACGGAACGGCCTACGACATCGCAGGAAAGGGCATTGCGAATGCAGAGAGCATGGTTGCGGCGATCGTACTGGCAGGCAGGATGTCGTCGATCAAGCAGAAAAGGCAGTCCGGAACAATAATTAAATAACAGGTCCGCCCCGGCAGCGAGAGCACCTTTCCGGAGTGTCATCCGGCGTGATGGCTGCCGGGTGTGTTTTCCCCCAACGGTAAAGAGTATGAATTACATTAGCGTACGCGGTGCACGAGAGCACAATCTGAAAAATATCGATATCGACATACCACGGGACAGGTTTGTCGTCATAACCGGTCTGTCCGGATCGGGCAAGAGCACGCTCGCCTTTGACACGATCTACGCGGAAGGGCAGCGGCGGTACGTCGAATCGTTATCGGCCTATGCACGGCAGTTTCTCGGACAGATGAACAAACCGGATGTGGATTCCATCGAGGGTCTTTCCCCGGCCATCTCCATCGAGCAGCGGGCCCTGAGCCACAACCCCCGTTCGACGGTCGGCACCATCACCGAGATCTACGATTACCTGAGGGTGCTGTATGCCCGGATCGGCACACCGCATTGCCCGGTGTGCGGCAGGGAGCTGATCTCCCAGAGCGTGGACCAGATGGTGGACCAGCTTATCGCGCTGGGCAAGGGGACGCGCGTCATGATCATGGCGCCGGTGGTCCGCGGAGTCAAAGGCGAATTCAAAAAGGAATTTCTGCAGTGGAGAAAGAAGGGCTATACCCGCGCCAAGGTCGACGGCGGGCATGTCGAACTGCAGGACGAGATCAAACTCGATAAGAACAAAAACCACAGGATATCGATCATCGTGGACAGGATCGCCGTCGATGCGCCCCTGCGATCCAGGATTGCGGATTCGCTCGAGCATGCGTGCGCTCTCGCCGACGGCGTTGCCGAGGTCGAGCTGGCCGACGAGGGCAAAATCTTCACGATGAGCCAGAAGTTTGCATGCACGGAATGCGGCACCAACCTCCCGGAACTCGCACCCCGGATCTTTTCTTTCAACAGCCCGTACGGTGCATGCGAACAGTGCGACGGTATCGGGCACCTCGTCGATTTCGCGCCCGAGCTGGTCGTGCCGGACAGGACCCTGTCCATTCATCAGGGTGCGGTCGCCCCGTGGCGAAAGCGGAACAGCTTTTATTTTCAGGAAATGCTCGAGGGTCTCGAACAGAATTTCGGCATCGATCTCGATGCACCGTTTCAGAAACTCCCGGAATGGCAGAAGCACGTCGTGCTCTACGGCACGGACGCAGACGAGAGCCGGGCGTATGCGAAGCAGATCGGCAAGTACGGCCGTTCGTTCGAGGGTATCATATCGCACCTCAAACGGAAGTACCACGAGGAGGATGATCCGTTTCTCGTCGCCGAGATGCAGAAGTACCTCAACTATAAAGTGTGCCCGGTATGCAAGGGCGCACGTCTGAAGAAGGAGAGCCTGTCGGTGACCGTGGGCGGCATGAACATTTACGAGTTTACCCGCATGACGATTGAACAGGCATACCGGTTTATCGGCTCCCTCGGACTGACGGACAAGCAGAAGCTCATTGCGGAGCGCCTGCTCAAGGAGATCGGAAACCGTATCGGGTTTATGCACGATGTCGGTCTCGATTATATCAGCCTTGACCGGATGGCCGGGACGCTCTCAGGCGGGGAATACCAGCGGATACGCCTGGCGACCCAGATCGGGTCCGGCCTTGTCGGCGTGCTCTATATCCTTGACGAGCCCACGATCGGCCTGCACCAGCGGGACAACGGTAAACTGATCAAAACGCTGCTGAAGCTGCGCGATCTCGGCAACACGGTGATCGTCGTCGAACACGATCAGGAGACGATCATGGCATCGGACTACATTGTTGACATGGGGCCGGCTGCCGGTCATAAAGGCGGCAGGATCATCGCCGAGGGTACACCCGGCGAAATATCGGCGCACAGCGAATCTCTCACCGGCAAATACCTGTCGAACCGGCTTTCTATCCCGGTCCCGGACAAACGCAGAAAGGCTGAGCGGGGGTTCCTGAAGATCCTCGGCGCATCAGCCAACAACCTGAAGAACATAGATGCGGAATTTCCGGTCGGGCTTTTCATCTGCGTGACCGGGGTTTCGGGGTCGGGCAAGA
Source organism: bacterium (assembly GCA_021787655.1). Classification (GTDB taxonomy): domain Bacteria; phylum JAMCPX01; class JAMCPX01; order JAMCPX01; family JAMCPX01; genus JAJYLM01. Next base: position 2,766 of record JAJYLM010000123.1, on the reverse strand, counting down.
GCAGCCTCGTTATCGATACGCTGTACAACGTCATCTACCAGAAGCTGAACGGACCGACCGGCAGTATCGTGAACTACAAGGGGATAGACGGCATAGAACTCGTGGACAAGGTCATACAGATCGACCAGTCTCCCATCGGCAGGACGCCGCGATCCAATGCGGTAACCTATACCGGCGTTTTCGATCCCATACGCGACGTGTTTGCCCAGACGCAGGAGGCACGGGCGCGGGGCTATGCAAAGGGCCGGTTCAGCTTCAATGTCAGGGGCGGACGGTGCGAAACCTGCGAAGGCCAGGGTATGCTCCAGATCGAGATGCACTTCCTGCCGGACATCTACGTCCAGTGCGACGGGTGCAAGGGCAAGCGCTACAACCGGGAAACGCTTGAGGTTATGTACAAAGGGAAGAACATTGCAGACGTGCTCGACATGTCGATAGAAGACGCATTGGAATTTTTTGCCAACATTCCCCCGATACGCGAGAAGCTGCAGACCCTCTACGACGTCGGGCTCGATTACCTGAAGCTCGGCCAGTCAGCGACGACCCTTTCCGGCGGCGAGGCACAGCGGGTGAAGCTGGCCAAGGAACTGAGCAGGCGCAGCACCGGCAGGACTGTCTACATCCTCGATGAGCCGACCACCGGGCTCCATTTCGACGATGTGAAAAAACTCATGAATGTGTTGAACAGACTCGTTGATGAGGGAAATACGGTGATCGTCATTGAGCATAACCTCGATGTGATCAAATCAGCCGACTATATCATCGACCTCGGACCCGAAGGCGGGGACAAGGGCGGCTCCGTCGTTGCGAAAGGGACGCCCGAAGAGATTGCCAGTACCAGGGCGTCATATACCGGTGAATACCTGAAAACCGTCCTCAGCCACCCGGTGCCTTCGCCTGTATCGTGATCAAAAACTGAAAACGCTTTCTCATTATTCTTCGCACATTCGTTGTATATCGTTACTAAGAATCATACACGGCTGATACTGCTGACATATTCATTGAGCTATGACACACTTTTTCGTTAAGTTGAAATTGCCGGGTAAATGTAGTAATAATCTGACTCATGGCACGTCCGGAAAGGCAAGAAGCCGTATTCAATATTCTTGAAGATTTGAGAAAACAGAAAGGACTTGAGCCTTTAAAAAGGCTGTTCTGGACAGATTTGAGTTATGATCGGGTCAACGAGCCGCTTTCCCGTCACGGATTTTCGGACACTGCAAATAAGTCATTGGCAGAAGATCCATTATTGTTTGCCTCCGGGGGATCAGATAAGGAATTCCATATTATCTATTCCAGATTGGCATCAGACCGGTTGCTCATCGGACATGAGCGCCCCATAGTATCAAAACTTCTGCAAACCCATCCTTATGCTCTTTTTATATTCTCTAATAACAATCAGGAAAGATGGCATTTTCTCAATGTTAAATATGATGAGAATAGCAGCAAACGCCGTTTGTTTCGCAGGATAACCATAGGTCCTGAAGAACGACTCCGTACAGCGTCCGAGCGCATTGTTACGCTTGATCTTGAATCAATTAACCCAAGCCTTTTCGGAATTTCATCATTAGATATCCAGGCAGCACATGACGAAGCCTTCGATGTCGAGGCCGTACAAAAAGAATTTTTCAGTACCTTTGCAACGCTTTATCACAAAGTCATAGAGGATATTGAACAGGTGCAGAGCCTTAAAGATGGTGCAGGAAAGTTCGCCCAATTACTGCTTGATAGAATGCTTTTTCTTTATTTCATACAAAAAAAGGGATGGTTGAATCAGAAGTCCGATTATCTTTATGTACGCTTTCAGGAACATTGGAAGCGATCTCCTGATAGTAATAGTTTTTATACCGAGGTGCTTTATCCATTATTTCTTTCTCTGTCTAATGCTGATATAAAATCCGACAGCATTGGCTCTGTACCTTTCTTGAACGGCGGGCTTTTTGAGGAGGATGTAAAACAAACACAAATTGAGCGTCTCAATCAAGCAAGGCTGCATCTTAAAAATGCTACCTTCAAAGCAATTTTCGATGATCTTCTTGAAAAATTTAATTTCACTATAGCTGAGGATACACCTCTTGATGTGGAGGTTGCTATTGACCCTGAAATGCTTGGAAAGATATTCGAGAGCCTAATCCTTCAACTCGAAAAAGATCCAAGCAAAGACCTTCGCAAGCTCACCGGTTCTTACTATACGCCGCGACCAATAGTACATTTTATGTGTCAGGAGGCGTTTAAGGAATATTTAGTTACACAGCTTTCCGGAGTGGATAAAAACAAGGCAGTCTCTATGAAAGAAAAGGTAGATGCACTTGTTTCGTTGCCACCGGCTGATCATCTTGATGATGAACAAATTGGCGGGTTGCAGGGTCTCTTTACAAATGCCGAGGCAGAAAGCCTTGTTCAAGCTATATACAACTGCAAGGTTTGCGATCCGGCAGTTGGGTCTGGTGCATTTTTAGTAGGCATGCTTCATGAAATGATTACGGCCATTGCAAAGCTGGATCTCATTACTAAGGGAGAAGATGCATTAAGGCAGCGTAACTATGATTATGATCTTAAAAAGCGGATTATAGAATCCTGTCTTTACGGAGTGGACATTCAAGAACAGGCTGTCAGGCTCTGCGAATTGCGATTATGGCTCTCATTGGTGGTAGATTATGAGGTTGATCACGATAAGCCATTTGATAAAGCCATACGTGAAGTTCCGAGCCTGCCGAATTTGTCTTATCGTGTTGTGCGGGGTGACAGTTTATTGGAACGCTTATT
>JAJYLM010000122.1 GCA_021787655.1 bacterium | reverse complement strand
GAAGTGTGGTGCAGGGAGAAGAAAAGCTGCAGCAGGGAGATTACGGCACATGCAGAAGAAAACAAAACCGTGATTTCTTTTTCTGTCCTCAAATCCAGTAAAGGCTGAGATAGGCCACCGTGTGCTCTTCTCCGGTCCCTGTGTGAACAGCTCGCCGACTTGAAATTTCACTACCGTTTATCGTGTCATGAGACGCAAATGGGACAATAGTGAGACGGTGAGACGCAAATTTCCTATTATTTTCCCCCCCTGATAAGGGGGAAGGCAAGGGGGTTAAAGACGAAGGACTTCATATGGATGTTACAAACGCTTACGATCTCAAGATCGGCATAGCCGAAAAGGAGCTCGGGGATAGAAAAAAATGGGGGGCAAGTTTACACATTTGGCAAACTGATTAATTCAGAAGACCTCACCCGTTTTCTCGTAATCTTACATTTCACGAATTGATCTGATAAATAATGTCCATTAAGAAAGATAGATAAAATTAAAAATGAAGCTATTTCGTCATATTACCTGCATTTAGGAAGAGATAGTTCAGAAGCCCATCAATATCTTACGCCAATCTTTCATTTATTTGTCTGAAGGGCATCACGGAAGGCCCCCTGGTTGGCACACTCCGCAGCCGCCAACAATTTCAGGACATATATTGTTATTATAAGAAGTCATTGGTATACATAACCCAAGAGCGTCACATTGATATTGATAGTATGAACCTTCTGCAATACAACCATTGCATTGATACATACAGGCTGAATTTGCTCCGCAAGACATTCCAAAGGTGCTTCTATTGCAAGTCGTAGTCATTCTTTGTGGGGTTCCACTGGAACAAACACCGCTGGAACAAACAGGTGTTGAACATATCTGGCTTCCCGTGTTTGCACAAACTGTGTTATACGAACACGCGCTGCATGATTGCGTACCGCAAACCGTGCCATCTGTACTTCTGTTGCATCCAGTTGTGTCTGTTTGCAGTTGCTCAGATGCACTGCATGAGCCAGAAGAGCAGGTGTATGTTGTGCACGTTCTTGTTCTGCTGCCGGTTTCAGAGCATGATGAAGTATAATTACACGAACTCCAGGCTGTACACGATTCAGAAGGACATACATTGCCGCATGAACCACAATTATTCGTATCATTTTGAGTATTTATGCAATTTAAATTACAACAGCTAAGACCAGTCGAGCATGACGGTGAACACGGTGATGCTGCCGCACAATTTCCATTCTTGCAAATCTGTCCTGATGGACACGCAGCGCTGCAGTTTCCGCAGTTATTGGCGTTTGTTTGAGTGTCTACACATAATCCCTTGCAGCAAACATCACCAGCTGGACACGCCTGATTGCAAACACCGCAATTGTTCGTATTGCTTTGCAAATCGACACAGCTTCCATTGCAACATGTCTGACCGGTTGTACAAGGTGGATTGTTACAAACTTGCGATGATATACAAGAACCGTTTTGACATATTTGCCCAGATGTGCAGCCGTTTCCGCAATAACCGCAATTTCCCGTATCATTCCGCAGATTGGAACATATGCCGTTACAACAATTTTGTCCGGAGGGACAACTACTATTTGATGAACATGTCAGATTACCTTGAATAATGCAATTTCCTGATTTACATATCTCGTTTGCCGGACAATCGCTGGTAGTCGTACAAGCAGAACCTGTTGTGGGTGGTTTGAAAGAAGCTTTATTTCCGCAGCCGACATATAATAATCCCGCAGCGATGACATAAACTGTCACGAACCAAAAATATTTTTTCATAGAACATCCTTTCAACGCGTAATAAGGAATGATTCCCGTCCCGTTTAATCCGTTATAAAACGATCGACTCCAATACGAGCACAATGATTATTGTGTAAAACACAACAGCCTGCTAAAGTCAATGCAAGACGAGATTTTTGTCCAGAGCTACACAACTGACAAAATTACAAAAGTTCAAGGTAATACCTTGAATCATTTCTCTGCCGGCTGTCAGATAAATGCTCAACCTGACGATGCAGGTGATATCCCGTCTACAGTCTGACCTTACAGCTTCCGAACCCGTCCCACTCGCTCACGGGCTTTTCAGAGGTGAGGACGAACTCTGCGTTGTTCCTCTGCGCGATCCTGATCTGTCCCACGAGGTCGTACGTCTTCCTGCTGACCACGAACGTCAGCCCTTCGATCTTTACGTCTATATCATCATCGTCAGGCTTGTCGACGCGCAGACCCAATGAAGCATCGCAGCAGCCTGTTGATGTCAGTTCGACGCGTATCACGCTGCCGCTCTTGCTCTGCGCCAGCTCGCCGGCGAGTGCTCTGCAAACCCCGGGATCCGTTGTGATCACCGGCTGTGCATCATTCTTTAATGTAAGCTCATCTGCCATAAATAACCTCGAATAGTCCTCTGCTATAATATAGTTCCTCTGCACTGCGATCGTCAAAAGACGGAAGCTATTGTCCGCCGGTATCTGTGGCGCCAGGCCTGCCGGAAGCACGTTCGATCGCGTTGGCGAGTTCCTCTGGCCTTTGCGATCCGATCAGTATCCTTTTCCCGCTGACGAGTTCGAGCTGAACCCCCCGGTTGCCGCTGACATTGTACGCCCGGCCGCTGCGTCCCCAGCGTATGCCCCAGCCGCCGTATTCCCTGAGCGGGCTGTAGGTGCGAACTGCGTATGTTTTCAACGTATCGAAGGGTATCCTCCGGGAAGAAAGATGGAATGGCACGAATCGGATGTACAACCCATCGGTCCTGACCTCTGTTGTGAGGTAGGTCATGGCAAAAAGTCCAAGCACCACAAGGGCTGTGATCAACTCTGCAAGCCCGACGGCAGCAAGCACGCCCGTGTTCGAGGGCCGCTTGGCGCATGCCGGTGCTTGAGCAAGACGTATGCTCGCACCGTAGGTGACCAGGGCGAATGTGACAACGAACATCCCGATCAGAAAATACCACAGCCACTTCTGACGGAAGCGCTGGACCTCTTTAAAAAATAAAAAGGATTGTTCATTCATAGGTATGTATCTATCTTCTTTCACCACGGTGCAGCTGAACTTTCAATAGATTTGGCAGCGTATCTGCGGTATACCTGCTATCATGGAATACGAAGAGGTTGTCGCACGATTAAAATCCCTCTCCAATCCAGCTGCCGTGGCAGGCATGGCACGGTTCGGGATTCACCCGGAGCATGCCTTCGGAGTATCTATTCCAGCGTTGAGGAAGATCGCACGTCTGACAGGAAAGGACCATCGTCTCGCGCAAAAGCTCTGGTCGTCTGGTATCCATGAGGAGCGTATCCTTGCCAGTATGGTCGATGCGCCGGAATTGGTTACGGAACGTCAGATGGATGCCTGGGCAAAGGACTTCGATTCATGGGACATATGTGACCAGTGCTGCAGCAATCTCTTCGATAAGACACGCGTTGCGTATAAGAAGGCCTTTCTCTGGACCACCAGCAAAGAGGAATTTGTCAAGAGGGCAGGGTTTGCGCTGATGGCTGCACTGTCGGTTCACGATAAAAAGGCTTCGGACAATCAATTCATCAGGTTCTTCCCTGTCATCAAACGAGCGTCGACAGATGAAAGGAACTTCGTGAAAAAGGCAGTGAACTGGTCGCTGCGTCAGATCGGCAAGCGCAATGCCAATCTGAAAAGGCTCGCGATAAAGACAGCACGGGAGATTCGGAAAGTGGATTCAAAAAGCGCACGGTGGATCGCTGCCGATGCGCTCAGGGAGTTGGAACGGAAATAAAACAGAGAGCAGTTATTGCCTGAAGGAGGGACTATGGGTACATGGGCAAAAAGAGCTGCAGTATGTCTGGCTGTTTTGGCCGGGTTTGCCGGCTGTTCGTCTTCCCCGCATTCGTCCTATACCCCGACAACGATCTACTTCAACCCATCGGGGAGCGGCTTTTATGACATGCCCTTTCCGAACGACTATGAAACAGACCCCCAGGGACATCCGCTGCTGACCGGCTTTCCAAACCCCGCACAGGTGTCGTTGCTTGATCAGTATCTCGAGGCTGCGAGGACCGAGGTCACGGGATTCGGCACGAACAGCCCTCTGTACCTGCACTTTACCGGTTCTTCAATATCGCTTTCGACCCTGCCGCAGACGCCTGCAGACAGCCTTGTGCCGAATGCATCCATGTACCTTGTGGACATTGACCCGTCGTCCGCACGGTACGGTGAACGTGTCCCGCTTCAGTGGTCGTACCAGATAACAGGTACGGATTACATGCCTTCGGATACGCTCGCTGTTTTGCCAGTCTACGGATTCCCCCTCAGGGGAGCAACACAGTATGCCCTGGTGCTCACCACGGCAGTGGAGGATATCAACCGGCATCCGATTGCACTGCCGCAGTTGTTGCGTCAGGCGCTGGAGAGTACCTCAGGCAACACCCCTGAGCTGGTCCGGCTCATCGCTGTGTATCAGCCGTTCGTCAAGTACCTGCAACAGCAGGGCATTAACCGTGACACCATCGGTGCTGCAACCGTGTTCACAACGCAGGACCCCACACGGGCGCTGCGGCTCATCCGGCAGGTCGTGTCCGGAGTGGCAGGCCTGCATGTGTCGACCATGGCGTATGCCGGACCAGGTGCGAATTATGTCGGCTCGTACAACAGTAATTACGAGGTCTTCGGAGGTACGTATACCTCAACAAACTTCCAGGCCGGTGTACCGCCGTATGCTACAGCGGGCGGCAATTTTACGTATGACGCAAACGGAACACCGGTGATCCAGCGGTGGGAAAGCATGGACTTCAGTCTGACGGTCCCCTACGGCACACAGCCCGCAGCAGGATGGCCCCTTGCCCTGTATGCACACGGTACAGGAGGCGACCATACGACGTTCATCTATGACGGCACAGCAGGGATCCTCGCGAACAGCGGTATTGCATGTATCGGCATCGACCAGCCGCTGCACGGAACCAGGGTCAGTCCTCCGCTTTCTTCATCGCAGCTCGAGATCGATTCGTTTAACTTCTTCAATCCCGACGAGGGCAGGACAAACTTCCGGCAGTCGGCAGTCGATTCGTTTGTGCTCACCCGGCTCATAAAATCCGGAGGCCTGTTCATCACAGCGGGCATATCGCCTGTTGGCGCGATTAACTTTAACACGAACGATATCGTGTTCGTGGGACACTCGCAGGGAGGTCTGACCGGGACCCTGTTTGCAGCACTCGAGCCCGGGATAAAGGGCGCAGTGCTTTCGGGTGACGGCGGTGACCTGGCGCTGACCATCATATACCGGAAAGACCCCATCGACATCCAGCAGACCATAGAACTGCTCTTTGGCATTCCAACGACACAGCCGATTACCGCCTTTCACCCGCTGGTAGGGCTGGTCCAGCTGCTCGTCGAGGTGACCGATCCTATCAACTACGGGTCGTACCTGATCAATCCATACGATGCAACAGGCACACCCAAGAACATCGTTCTCACCGAGGGCATGCTCGATCTGTATACCCCGCCGATAACCACCGAGGCGCTTGCCGTTGCATCAGGCATACCGCTCGTTGCTCCTGTCGCACACCCGGTCGACGCGTACACGCTCATCGGCCTCCCCGTGTTTACGCCGCCGGTGAGCGCTGACATTACAGCCTCCAACGGTACCGCGGTGACAGCCGGGCTGCTGCAATTCCCGTACGATGATCATTATGCGATCTTCACGGACACCACAGCTCAGGAGGATTACTCGGCATTTCTGCAGTCCCTTGCATACACCGGCACTGCTGTCATTCCCTGACGGACATGCCGCGGGATTAGAGCCAGTACCGGATGAGGTGGAACAATGCTTCGAGGAAGCGTTCCATGAACGGACGCTGTTTCCATGCTGCTGCATCCAGTTCAAAGGAGTTCTGCAGGTCTTCCTGAAACATGGCTTTCATGCTCAGGCTGAACCCCGCGTTCATGACAGCGACGTTGACCTCGAGGTTGTGGAGCAGGCTGATACGGTCGATGTTGAAGGAGCCGACTGTGCTCCAGGCGTCGTCGATGACAGCGGTCTTCGCATGCAGGACCGTACCACGCAGCAAGAATATCCGCACACCCCATTTTAAAAACCGGTGATAGAGCCTGCGGCTCGCATACTGCACTGCAGCGATGTCGGAACGTTCCGGCAGGATAAGAAAAACATGGACACCGCGCTTCAGGGCGTTCTTGATGACCCGCTGGATGCCGCGGTCCGGGACGAAGTACGCGTTTTCGATGTACACATAGTCACGGGAGTTCTTGATGGCGTTGATGTAGTCCCTCCGGATGATCCTCCTGTTCTTTCGTTCCTTGCTCCCCAGGATCTTCAGGGCAACGTCGCCGGCCCGGTCAACCGTCGGGAACAGGTGTGCTGTGTCAATGGACGGGCCGCCCTTGCTGAACCAGGTAGAAAGAAAAAGCCTCTGGAGCTCACGGACAGCAGGTCCTTCGATACGGATGTCCGTGTCTCTCCACGCAGCCCCGTGTGCTGAGTCCGTGTACTCGTCGGTGAGGTTGATCCCGCCGACAAACCCTGTTTTGCCGTCGAGGATTGCCATCTTCCGGTGGTCCCGGTGGAACCAGCCCCAGTGCTTGTTCAGCAGCGGCGTGTACGGATTGAACTCGAGCAGCTTC
>JAJYLM010000121.1 GCA_021787655.1 bacterium | reverse complement strand
GCTGAAGATAGAGAAGATAGCGCAGCTCGTCGACGACATGACAACAGGACAGGCGGCAGATTTTCTCTCGGTGTTGTCGGTATCGGAGGCCGACGCCATTTTGAAACGGCTCAATCCGGAGAATGCACAAAAGATCCGCACCATCGTGCAGCATCACGAGGAGAACATCCTGGACTTCGCAACGCAGGATTTCATAACCTTTTCTCCGGACATTACCGTGGAACAGGTTCAGGAGCAGTACCGTTATACGGCACGGGGAAAAGACGTGGTCATGTACCTCTACATCATCGACCAGGACCGCCATCTTCTCGGGGTCCTCGACATCAAAGAACTGCTCATCGCACAGGAAGGTGCCTTCCTCAAAGACGTGATGGTCAGCAATGTCATTTCCCTGGCACACAACAGCACGCTGAGGAGGGCTTCGGAATTCTTTACGCGGTATAATTTCAGGGCGCTCCCCATTACCAGCGAGGACAACAAAATTCTCGGTGTCGTGACCTACCGCGACATTATGGGGCTTCGTCACCGCTACATCGAATAAGCCCTGATCGGGAGTCCTCCAAATGCGGATCAGCTCTCTGGCTGAACAGGGCAGGGCTTCCCGGCGGAGGAAACCGTTGACAGGGAGATTGATGCAAGCATTTGACAAGACCGGTCAGTTTTTTATATAAAGGGAAAAGTATAAAGGGGGATATTCATGATTAAAATCCTGCTGGTCGATGATATGAGAAATTTTCTCGATCTCGAAGTTTCCTTTCTGAGAAGGGCTGAATCAAGGATCATAACGGCAAAAGACGGAGCCGAAGCATTGAAACTGGCCAAGATAGAAAAACCGGATATCATCCTGCTCGATCTGGAAATGCCGAAGATGAACGGCATCGAGTGCTGCAGGATCATCAAGAGCGATCCCGCTCTCAAGAAGATTCCCGTCATCATGGTCACCTCAACCGAGAAAAAGTCCGAGTCGATCAAGGCCGGGTGCGACGATTTTGTCCGCAAACCGATCAATGAATCCGCTTTTCTCGAGGAGATAAAAAAATTCGTAAGCATGAAGGTGCGGAAAGAAGACCGCTATGATATATCCATCGAGGTCAAGTACATGTATAAAGACAAAGCGGTATCCGCATTTTCCAAAGACATGAGCTATTCCGGGCTTTCAATCATTACCAAGGATATGATCCCCCTGAATTCCCTGCTGAGCCTGAACCTTCTCCTGCCGCTGGACGGAAAGGTCGAGACCCACAAGTGCAAGGCCAAAGTTATGAGGTCATTCAAGGAGGAGACCGACGACCATGTTGTCAACGGGCTGGGCCTTGAACTTGTCGAGGCAGCATCGAAGACACTGACTGCCATAAAAACATTTATTGACAGCAAGGCGTAAGCAGCGCGTCTGCAGAGCGTTTGGGTCAAACTGTTACCCGCGGCAGGTCCGAGAGAGGACAGCGGTCGCAGAGTGGTTTTGTTTTGCAGAAGGTTTTTGCAAGTTCAACGATCAGGGCGTGGTATTCATTGAAGAGCCGAGTACCATGGTCCAGGTTGTCCATAAAAAGTTCCTGAATCTCATCGTAACCCGCTTCTTCAGCGGCCATTCCGTGACGGGAAAATACCCGGTGCGTGTAGCTGTCAACCACAAAGACCGGCTTGTTGCATGCATACAGCAGGATACTGTCCGCAGTCTCTTTTCCAATACCGTTGATCGAGAGGAGCTCGTTTCGTAATGCCCCGGTTTCTTTTCTGCACATCGCGTCCATATCACCGTTCCAGGTTTCCGTGATGTAGGCTGCGACAAGCTTGAGCCTTTTTGCCTTTTGATTGTAAAAGCCCGACGGCCTGATAAGATTTGCGATCCCGGACACAGGTTCACGGTATAGTTTTTCCGGGGACAACATCTGCGCCTGCTTCAAATTCGCGATCGCCTTTTCGACATTTTTCCACGCCGTATTCTGGGTCAAGACAGCTCCAATCACGACTTCGAACGGTGAGTCAGCGGGCCACCAGTGCCTTTTTCCGAACCGCTGATACAGGAGATCAAAGATATGTTCGAGTTGGATTCTTTTTGAGATGCTCATCTGGAGTCACCAATCCGGCTGCGGTGTTTGAACGGCACCGGGGAATGTCACTGGTTGAACCGGAAGAACTCGTTGCCGTGCTGTGCGTTGACCTGCGCCGCTGTCTGGGAAGGCTGTGTTCCTGCAACAAATGCGTCGAAGCGTGCATTGGGGTCATCGGGCTTTGCCAGTAATCCCGTTTTTTTGTCGATACGGGCGAACACGACACCCGGCGGTATGGGGAAGTCCGTGTCCGGATACGCGGTAACTGCAGCTTTCATAAAGCTCAGCCATATCGGCGCTGCTGCATCCCCCCCGACCTCTCCCTTGCCCAGGCTTTTGTTGTTATCAAACCCGACCCAGACGCCAGCAAGAATGTGAGGGGTGAAGCCGATAAACCATGCATCCCGGTTGTCCTCCGTTGTGCCGGTTTTTCCGCCTGCCGGTTCGCCGAGAGCATTCGCCCGCCAGCCCGTACCATGTTCAACGACGTTTCTGAGCATGCTGATCATCACGTAGGCAGTAGCAGGTGCCATCACCGTGATCGTGGATGATGTCTGCGATGTCCCGGTCATTGCATCCGCTGATGATGCCGCGGTCATCGACACCGCGGACAGGGTTGTTGATGAAATTGCAGGATAAAAATGGAGGATGTGCGGAACAACCTGATCGTTCTCGAGAACCGCCCCATCCCGGTCAACGACCTTTACAATATAGTATGACGGGACCAGGGTGCCGTAGTTGGGAAACACATTGTACGCAGAGACAAGATCGCTGAGACTGAGCGAACACGATCCAAGGGCAAGCGTGAGATCCCTGGGCAGTGTCTCGGTTATCCCGAATTTCTTTGCAAAGTTTATCGCATAGTCCATGCCGATCGCATTCAACAGCCGGATGGATGGATTGTTCTTGGAGTGCGTTATAGCATCCTCCAGCGTGACAGGTCCGGTAAAGGTCTTGTCGTAATTCCGCGGCTTCCATACTGTCGGCGTGGTCGGCGTCGTTCCGGTCTCCGGAGTACCGGTCGTCGTGTCCGTGTATTGATAAACAACGGGCGTATCGAGGATGATCGATGCAGGTGTGTACCCCTTTTGCAGTGCAGCAGCGTAATAGATAGGCTTGAATGCAGAACCTACCTGCCGCTGGGCCTGGACAGCATGGTTGTACTGTGACTGTGCGAAGCTGTAGCCCCCTACCATCGCCCTGATCGCCCCGGTCGAAACATCGAGGGCAACGAGCGCTCCCTGGACCTGCGGCTGTGTCTCGAGAGAAAACTCCATAAAGCCTTTATGCTGTGCGGTCATTTTGACCAGGATAACATCGCCCGGCTGCAGAACTTTGTGCGGGTCCGTCACCGGCGGAAACCATGCGTCCGGATTGAACGGGTGTGCCCAGCTCATGCTGGATGTCGCAATAATGCCCTTTTCACCGCCGACGTTTATTTCAATGCCTTTGTTTGATGGCAGGAAGCCTGTTACGACAGCGTGGTACAGGACACCCGGTTTGATTTCGTATTGAACAGGGATCACACCGTTGTTCGTCATTGTGGAGGTGAGCATGTAATAATCCGGATATACGGCAAGCTCGCTGTTCCGGACATTAGCGATGAATTTCTGGATGTTTTGTTCACCGGTCAGGAGTTGTTCAGGTCCCTGGTATCCCTGGCGTTTGGCTATCTGGATAAGACCATTTTTCAACGCTGCATTTGCAGCCTTTTGCATCATCGGGTCGATGGTGGTATAGACCTTGAGTCCTTGTTCAAGGACGGCGTCCTGTCCGTATTTGCCAAACAACTGCTGCTTCAGCATTTCCATAAAGTAAGGGGCCAGATTTTTCGGGGTGTAGCCGTTTTTCAAATAGATTTTCAGCGGCTGGTTATAGGCGATTTGCGCATCGGTTTTTGAGATAAATCCCTGGTCCGCCATTCTGGTCAGGACGTACTTCTGGCGCAGCTTTGCCCGCCGGGGAGAATTCACCGGGGAATAGGTGTTCGGAGATCGCGGCAGTCCGCCAAGGATGGCTGCCTCTGCCAGTGTGAGGTCTTTCGCTTTCTTTCCGAAATACTGTTCACTTGCAGCCTCAACACCATAGGTGCCGTCGCCGAGATAGATCTGATTGAGATAGATGTCGAGTATTTCGTTTTTGGTAAGGTGCCGTTCGAGCCGTGTTGCCAGAACGAATTCCTTGAGTTTTCTGGTAATGGTCTTTTGCGGTGTCAAGAGCAGTGTTTTAACCAGTTGCTGCGTTATCGTGCTGCCTCCCTGGACAATCTGTCCAGCAAGAAGGTCTTTGATGGCAGCCCGTATGATTGCTTCATAATCAACGCCGCCATGCTGGTAGAAGGTCGCATCTTCTGCAGCAAGGAAGGCTTCGGGAACATACTTTGACATCTGGTCCAGTGATACGGGGACACGCCGCTGCAGAAACAGTTCCCCGATAACAGAACCATCATCACCGTAAATATCGGTTACAACCGGAGGTTTGTAGTCGGTGATGGTGTTAATTTGGGGAATATCTGAAGTGATATAAAAATACCATGCCACCGGGAAGATGATACAAACCAGGATGATCCCTGCAAAGAGCCATATCCGCTTCTTTTTTTTCGTCGTTACCGGCGGGATACCATTATTATTCTTCTGCTGTGTTTCCGGTTGCTTTTCCGTTATTTCTTCTGTCATACGTGAGCCTTCTTTCAAGTACAAGTTTAAGTTACGGATCGTTATTTTTCAAGCGAATTTTGTAAGAACGGCCGCAGGAACGTTCCAGGTTTATTGGTGGTCCTTTGCTGTTCCGATCCGTTTTATGGAGTCTATCCGGTCAATCATTGCAAGTTTAATCCTGACATAACCGTACGGCGTTTTACCGAAGCAGATCAGTGACCCGTCTACGATAATGGTCAGCGTCTTATTATTTCTGAGTTGAATAACAGCCTTGAGCGGATTGTTATCAAGTTTTTCCATCAAAGCGGCCGGGGTATTCGTTGTTTTTGTAAAACTGATGGATGCTATATTTTTCAAGGGGATAACGTTGAGAATCAACCCATCGTATCCGGTAATATAGTCTTTTCCGTCAATACTCCCATGTTCGACGGTCGTCATGACGCCAAGATTGTCTGTCAAGGTCAGGCTTATGTTTATTAAGGGCATCGGTATATAGCCGACATCACTTTGGAATATACCCATGGCGTTCGTTGTGCGGGCAAAGGCCATCAGCACCATACATGCACCGAGACCACGTATTATTTTTTTCATACAATACACCTTTATCAGCGCTTGATACTTTTTGAAAATGTATTATAATTATTAACATATTGCAAGCTAAATAATTGTTTTACAACTTCCCGGCATTGTATTTCCGCAGGTTGCGCTGATGACGGGAAGATTGACTTTTTTAATGTTTTTGTATATCGTGTAAGAAGTTTGCAAGGAGGCTTGTAATGTTTAAGGTTGGTGATATTGCTGTTTATCCTGCCCACGGGGTAGGAAAAATAGTGGCGATAGAAATAAAGGAAGTGGCTGGGGACAAGTATACCTTTTACGTGATGAATATTCTGGAAAACAATATGAAAGTCATGGTACCGACGAACAATGCAAATGCTGTGGGTCTCAGGAGGGTGATTTCGAATGACATGGTGCCGAAGATTTTTGATATTTTCAAGGAGAAAAGGATAACCGTTGACAGCCAGACATGGAACAGAAGGTTCAGGGAATACACGGAAAAAATAAAGACAGGTTCTGTATTTGAAATAGCAGAGGTCTTAAAAGACCTTTTTTTACTGAAAACTCAGAAAGAACTTTCCTTTGGTGAGCGAAAGCTCCTCGATACAGCGAGAAATCTTCTTTTGAAGGAATTGGTCATAGTAACGGGCAAGGAAAAGGAGATGCTGGAAAAAGAAATCAACAGCATTTTCGGTAAATAAGTTTTATTATTTTAAAAAGGGATCTATCTTATAGTTATGGAAAGGATGAAAAATCATGGGACTTATTATATTAAGAGTGGTGATCCTGGCGCTTTCGGGATTAAGCGGGTACGTTATCTTCCTGAAATTGCTGGGACAGCAGGGGTTGGCAGCAGCGGGAGCAGCACTGGGTGTTGCCCTCGGATTACTCGCTATAGTATTTGAGCGGCTGTTACGGAAGCAGCACATAAAAGCCATTATAGGCGGCTCCCTTGGTATGCTCGGCGGGCTCCTGGCAGGAAACCTGTTCACCTATGGTGTGCTGCGGGATTTGCTCAATGAGCCGTCGGTCAGTCTTTCAATCTACATCATCATCAATATTCTTCTCGGCTATATGGGCCTTGTCATTGGTGCCAAGAAGGGTCTGGAATTCGACATCAGCGAGCTGAAGACCAGTGCAACACCGGCAAACACGGCGGCCAGTTATAAACTGCTTGATACATCGGTCATCATCGACGGAAGGATAGCTGATGTCTGTGAAACCGGCTTTATCGAGGGAGTTTTTCTGATACCGCAATTTGTACTTCAGGAGCTTCAATATATTGCTGATTCGGCCGACCCGTTGAAGAGAACAAGGGGTCGCAGGGGATT
>JAJYLM010000120.1 GCA_021787655.1 bacterium | reverse complement strand
CAGACCTGCACTTCCCGCATTTGACGCAAAGAGTCTCGTTTTCTTCCTGATTGAACAACATCATAAGAAGCTTGCTGAAGAAACGTGCTGGATTTGCCGGGCAAATCCAGCGCCGTCATTCATTGAGAGTAATAGAGTAAACTGAGTATTGCAAACTACCCGTTCCAGGAACGGGCAGGTTCACTTATCTGTATCCTCCGCCTCTGCTGTTGCCGCCCTTATATCCGCCTTTCGAGCCGCCGCCAAAACCTCCGCCCTCTCTCTTTTCCATGGGCTTGGCCTCTGCTACACGGATGTTCCTGCCTTTAAAATCCGTCCCGTTGATCTGCTCGATCGCCTTCTTTGCTTCTTCATCGTTTGTCATTTCGACAAAGCCGAAGCCTTTTGAGCGTTCCGAATACTTGTCCTTGATGATGGAAACACTCTGTACCGCGCCGATTTTCCCGAACAGCTCTTTCACTTCATCTTCCGTGGTGCTGAACGCCAGGTTGCCTACATACAGTTTTAACATCTTTTTCTCCTTTGTTTAAAGTATGACTTCTATGACTTCGTTGAACATATACGATCTCGTTATAATGCCTGTGCTATACTCTCCAGAGAGGAAAGGTTTTCGACAGAAGACGTATCGGCGATCGCCTGACCAAGGAACGCTGATTTGACGAACCTTCTGAGGATCTTTGCGTTCCTCGTCTTGGGAAGCTCGTCCGTAAATTTAATCGTCTTGGGTGTCGTTGATTTGCCCAGAGCAGAGGCGACGAGCTGCACCAGCTCCGTCCTGAGGGGCTCGGTCGGGGCATAGTGCGGTTTCAGGACGACAAAACACACCAGCGCTTCTCCCTTCAATGCATCGGGAACACCGATCGCTGCAGCCTCGGTCACCGCTTCGTGGGACACCAGGACGGATTCCACCTCCGCCGGTCCGACACGCTTGCCCGCTATCTTTATGGTATCATCGGATCTGCCGTGCAAAAACCAATAGCCGTCTTTATCAACCGAGGCCCAGTCTCCGTGCACCCATACCTGCGGCCACCGGTTCCAGTAGGTCTCCTTATACCGCTGCGGATCATGCCAGATCCCCCGCGTCATGCTGGGCCACGGCTTTTTGCATACCAGCTCGCCGACAGCCCCTCTGACCGGTTTTGCGCGGTCATCGAAAACGTCGACGTCCATGCCAAGCGACGGCCCTCCCAGAGAACACGGCTTCAGCGGCTTGACCGGATGCACGGACAGGAAACAAGCACCTATCTCCGTGCCGCCGGAGAGATTGATAATGGGGCACCGCCGTTTCCCCACCTGTTCGTACAGCCACTTCCACGGTACCGGGTTCCACGGCTCGCCGGTCGAGCCGAACATGCGCAGACTCGTCAGATCGTGCGCATCGGGCCATTGGTTCCCGTTGCGCATGAATGCCCTCACCGCGGTCGGTGAGATGCCGAGGATCGTAATGCGGTGACGTTCGACCATTTCCCACAGCCTGTCGGGCTTCGGCCAATCAGGTGCTCCCTCATAAAAAAACAGGGTCCCTCCCATGGCAAGTCCGCCGACGACCTCCCACGGTCCCATGATCCATCCCATATCCGTAAACCAGAACAGGATGTCCTGATCCTTCATATCGGTCTGAAATGCTATCTCTTCCGCCTGCTTGACGAGAAATCCCCCGTGGACGTGGACTGCTCCCTTTGGCCTGCCGGTCGTTCCCGACGTATAGATGACCATCCACGGTGTTTCTGAGGGAAGCTTTTCCGTGGGCGAGATGACCGGGTTGTCCCGGACGAAGCTTTCCCAGTCGATGTCCCTCGTGTCGTTCCACGGTACCTCGGTATTCAATCGTTTAAAGACGACCACGCGCCGTACCCCCGGGCTCATGCGGAGCGCGGCATCAGCGTTTTTTTTCATCTCCACGACGGCGCCTTTCCTGTAGAAACCGTCTGCCGTGAAGAGCAGCTTTACCGACGCATCATTCAGCCTCGACGCTATCGCCTCGGGACCGTACCCTGAAAAGACAGGAATAAAGATCGCTCCTATTTTTGCTATTGCCAGCAGCGCAATCGCCGTCTCGGGGATCATCGGCATATACACGCCGACCGCATCACCCTTTTTTATGCCGGCGTTCTTCAGCCCTTCTGCGACCCGGTTTACCTCACGGTACAGATCGAGATAGGTCAGTTTCCGTACCTCGTGATTTTCACCTTCCCAGATAAGGGCAAGCTTGTGCCGCCGGTAGGTATTGATGTGCTTATCCACGCAGTTGTGGGTGATATTGATTCGTCCGCCGGCAAACCACTGCGCCCATTCGATGCCCTTGCCGGTGCGCAGAACCTGCTTGTACGGTGTGTACCATTCTATTCCGAGGAACTTATTTGCAGCGTTCCAGAACCATTCAATGTCATCCTGCGAGCGCTGAAGGAGGCTGTCGAAGCTTTTGACTTTCTGTGCTCTCATGAATGCGACTACATTACTGTTTTCAACTGTCTGCTCAAAGCCCTTCCAGTGAAGCCTCTTTGCCAATGCAATATTCTCCTGTAACGATCATGGCATACTGTATACTCTTGACAGGAATGAAAGTCAACAAAGAATTCCGGATGCGGTTGTTGAGGGTACAAGGGACGGTATTATTTCGCCTGCAGGGGAAACGCCTGGCCCGGCTCGAGGACGACGACAGTGTCTCCCAGACCGGCACGCTGTGCCGCTTGTTTCAGGCGCCTGACAGGCTCGTCGAGGGGCTCCAGGGAAAGCCTGAAAGCACCCCAGTGTATCGGGATCATATGTTTCACCTGCAGGTCCTCCATGGCCCGAATGCAGTTTTCCGGAGTCATGTGATGGCCGAACGCAGACCATGGTTTATACGCGCCGATGGGAAGCAGGGCAAGATCCAGCCTGAATATACTGCCGATTTCTTTGAATCCGTCAAACCACCCTGTGTCGCCTGCGAAGTAGAGCTGGAAACCACCGTCGATGACATAGCCCTGATACTCGCTCCTGACCAGAGGGTTCCTCCCCTGAAAGTGTTTTGCGGGCACTGCAACGATCCTCAGGCCATGGACCGTGGTCTGCTCCCACCATGCAAGCGTCCGGACATCCTTGAACCCGTAGCGGACGAAATACCGTTCAAGTCCTTTTGGTACAACGACCACCGCGTCCCTCTGCAGCCGCCTCACGGTCCTCAGATCCAGATGATCATAATGCCCGTGGGATATAAGGACAAGGTTGACGGTCTCGAGCTGCGCCTGGGTGAGCCCTGGTTTGCTTTTTCTTCGGATGGTCCATATCCTCGTGCTGAGGTTGGGGTCCGTAACAATGACGGCCTTCCCCATCTTTATCAGCACCGTGGAATGTCCTCCGTAGACGACCTGTTTATCCATATCCCTGTGCAACCGTTCCCTTCCGTCAGGTCAGTGTCCGGGCTACTGCTTCTGCTGCAGTTTCTGTTTTTTTGCCTTCATCACGCTTCTGTATGAATACACGAATGCCGGAACAGCCACGCTGGCCATGAACACCGATATCAGGGTATAATCCGAGACAAAGGGCAGCCGGATTTCTATTCCCGCCAGCGTCAGAATACCGGCTGCAATGAAGAGAAGTCCTCCGAAGAACAGTGTCCTGCCCCCGGTCTCGGCGCCGATCTTCCGGATATCTTCCTGGGTCAGTGACGATACCCAGCTCAGTGACATGCCGAACAGCGCGCCGATGGCGAGCAGCATGAGCATGGTGCCGACACCGAACGCCAGCCCCGGGAGAAAGCCGAGATATGCGCCGGGCATGACGGGTGCTGCAACGGTGTTGACAAACAGGGAGAACCCGCCGAAGCCGAATCCTGCGATAAAACCGTGAATGAGCGTCCACCGGGCCGGGGGCGCACTGACCGCCGGATCGCAGTCATCGCACGCCGTGCTGAGGATCTTCGAACTGGTTTCCATATGACGGACATCGGTATGGTGGTGCCCGAGAAAATGCAGGTGCGGATAGATGTTTTTTTTGAGGACGACGACCCCGGCTGCAAGCATGACGACACCGACAATGAGGTAGATATACCGGTTGATACTGAAAACAAAGGGTGCCAGTGCAAGGTAGGCAAGCTCCGACACGATCGCACGCTGCACCGTGAATGCGAGCGAGAAGTAGAAGCCCGCCTTCATGCCCTGTTTGCCGCTGCCCCCGCCGATGGCGTAACTGAAGGTGATGGGCCAGGTATGCTCGTCAGGCAGGATGCCATGGAGCAGGCCGAACAGGAATGAATATGTAACTGCTATCAACGGATTCATGGATTGTTAAATTTAATACAGGACAAAACAATTTGCAATGCTCCTGTGCACGGGAGTATACTGGCGCGTATGGAACGCGAACGGAAATTTCCTCTCATCGGCATCACCGCCGACACGGGCGAGATCAACGGCCGTCCGTCTTTCTTTATTTACAAGGCATACACCCGGGCAGTCGAGCTGGCCGGCGGCATGCCGGTGCTGTTCACCGAAACAACTCGGTCCACCGACCTTGTCGATCGGATAGACGGGCTCGTCATTTCAGGCGGGAACTTCGACATCCCCCCTGCGCTGTACGGCGAGGAGCCGATCATGGAACTCATCACCGTGCCGGAACGCACGGCCTTCGAAGCAGCGGTATATATCGCATCCCTGAAAAAGGGCATACCGGTCCTCGGCATCTGCGGAGGCTGCCAGATCATCAACGTCATCGCGGGAGGCTCGCTGTATCAGGACCTTGCGCAGCAGGCACCGCACAGCAGCAACCACACACAGGGCATGCACGAGGTCGTCATCGAACACAACACCCTGCTCCACGGCATTCTCGGGAAAGACAGCACTCCGGCCAATTCGAGCCATCATCAGGCAGTCAGGGAACCGGGCAAAGACATCGTGGTCTGTGCACGGGCAGGCGACGGGGTCATCGAGGCAATAGAACACCGGGACTTTCCCAACGTGCTCGGGATCCAGTGGCATCCCGAAAGGATGGACGAAGAGATGCTGCGGATCTACAGATGGCTCGTGGACACCGCGAAAAAGCCGGGGTAGGTCCGGGTATTGTTTTCACAAGTCTGCACTTTCGCCGGATTGCGCTATTGAATTTTACGGTCCTGTTCTTTTAAATGCATTTTTTTGTAAAGATTGCTAAGGGCGACAGCAGAAAGTATGAGGACATACGGCAAGATAGGTATCCGCATTCTCGCGTCTGCCTCCGGGCCTGACGAGACCGCAATAAAATAAACCAGTATGGATAGCATGATTATCATCGCGCGGTACTTCCGCTCACGGATCGCTACAGATATTCCCGATGCTGTGAGAGCTGTTGTCAACATGGTGAACGCCACCTGATAGAGCAGCATCCACAGAATCAGGGGCGGGGATGACGTGAACTTATGCATGATACTCCTGATACTGAAACGATCCCACAGCAATCCCGATAGTTTGTAGCTCTTTAAATGACCTGAAAGCAAATAGACTCCGTACCGCTCAGGTGCAACCAACAGATTGAGTGCGCCCCTCATTGCAACATCAAGATAAATGAGGGGATGCTTCAGGATGATGTGCTCTGCACGTTCCCTGTAAAAGCCGAACTCGTTGCCGGTCGACAGACCTTTTGGCACTACATTATAGAATTCTATCTGCGTATCAAGGAATGGCTTCTTTTCAAGCTTTGCTGCAACACCTGCCGCCCTGAAATAATAAAGGTTGATGTCCTGTATACCACAGAAACCATCGTACCCGTACCGAAGATAGTTCCTGACGATCCACGGGGATACCGTGAGCATGAACACACCTGCAAATGCTCCGATATGCAGCAGACGTTTCTTTGCGGTCTGTTTTGAAAGAACCAAATAAAGCGTGGCATACACAAAAGGCATATACACCATAACCGCCCTGAAATAGGCAGCTATCCCTGTGCACAATGCAGCGAGAAGCAGCGGGCCGGCTCTTCCTTGCCGCAGTGCCTTCATGAGATACAAGCTGCCTGCCAGCATCGGTATCATAAAAAGCGTTTCCGAAAGCAGGAGGTTTGAATAGATAATACTGACGGGTTCAACCGCCGATACGAGAGCTGCTGTTCGGGCTACGGCTTCACCGAAGAGGTGTTCAGCGTTAAAAAAGATCAAAACAGGAATGAACCCTGAAAGCAGAATCTGCAGGAAAAGCGCGACACCGGGTTTTATACCAAACAGACTGTAGATGATCGTAAAGTACACCGGATATCCTGGTGCCCTGATGAGGCCCTCATCCTTTTTATCTATCGAGTAGCTGCCCTGCTGCATCAGGCTTATGCCGAGTTCACTGTAGTAGTTCGGAATGATGGGATTCCTCTCATGAAACAAGAAAACAAACGTCACAAGCCTGATTCCTGCGTAAAGAATAAAAACAGTCAGAAGAAACGCAGCCCTGCTGTTTTTACCAAAAGACACGGGCACATCGTCCCTGTCTTTTCTCCCTGCCTGCGGTGGCGGAGAAACCTCATCGTATGTGGTCATAGGACCTATATGGTATGCATGCTGCCGTTGTTCAGATCTGTTACTTTCCCGGGATGAACAGCGTCGTTATGGTACCGGTCATATCCACACCGATGGTTGAGCCGGTTATGACAGGCTTGCCGACCGGGGTTTCATAG
>JAJYLM010000119.1 GCA_021787655.1 bacterium | reverse complement strand
TAACAGTTTCGGTTAATATATACATGCAATTCGCCATAAAAAGCAAGGTTGGGGAATAAGAGTGCCGGGGGAGGGAATTGAACCCTCATGTCCCGGAGGACGGGGGATTTTGAGTCCCCTGCGTCTACCAGTTCCGCCACCCCGGCTTAGTATCAGCGTATTTCTAAAGCATATTCCTGTTATTTTCAAGTAAAATATCACGGATGCAGAGAGCTGCATTATTATTCATTATTCTCTGAGAACAAAACGATTATTTTCCCGGGCGAGAGAAACAGAATTACTATCATGTAATAATAATGACTTTATTGCTCTTGAAATATTACAGAAAAGGTAAGAAATTATACAGAGGAGCATGTCATGGCACAGGTTAAGGGCGTCGCAATAATTGGGCTGATCAAATTCATAAAAAAGAATTATAAAGATTCACTCGATCAGGTAGTGAATGCTCTGCCAGCAGATTCTGCACACTACATGCTGGAGCACATATTGTTGACGCAGTGGTATCCTTATAAGCTTTACACGGATCTGTTACGAGCTCTTGATAAGGTTATTGGCAAAGGAGACCTATCGAGCTGCATAGAGCAGGGAAGGCTTTCCGCTCTCCACGACCTGTCGACAATTTTCAAGGGTTTTATAAATTTTAGCAACGTACAAAGTTTGGTAGCAAATATTATGACAATATGGACGAGCTATTACGATACGGGTAAATCAGAAATGCCCATATTTACGGATAAAGAAGCGTCCTACGTTATTAAAGATTTTCCGGAGATAGATATTGCACATGTTAAAAATGCAGAAGGATGGATCGGGCAGTATCTTGTCATTTTTCTCAAGCTGAACGGTATACGTTCAGAAGTAACGAAATGTCAGTGTCATGGTGATCCCATAACGGAGATACATTTTACGTTTAATCCATAGTAAAAATAGGGACATCTGTCCCTTTTTTTGTTCGGCGGCTTGCTTTCTTCACTGTTTCATGCCACGATAAGTCCGCATCCAGTACCGTCGATCCTCACACCGAACGCTGACACTGTTTTTAAGATTATTCGTGCATATTTATTTATTGATTACAGAGACAGACTATAAAAAACAGGGACTATGCGTTTTAACTATTCATTTGAAATTGCTTTGCAAAAAGACACCGTGTACCGGATGCTGCGGGATGACCTCGCAAACCTTGCCCGCTACCTCCCGAACGTACAGCGAGTGGAAGTTCTTGAAAGAAAACAGTCGGGCAGCCACACCAGTATCGTGAATAAATGGAAAGGCAAATATATGGAGCGGACCGTCATCGGAAGGATCGCGCATATGAAGGAACTCTCATGGCTGAACAGGGAAGAGTGGTTCGACGACACGTCTGAATGCAGATGGAGTTACGAATTTTTTGTCTTTAAAGATTACCTCGGCATCGAAGGGAAACAAGTGTTTTCATCGGACGGGAAACACACGACCGTGACGATCATGGGCGACCTTACTGTCGATCTCATCAAGTTCCCCCTGATCCCGCCCGAATTAAAAAAAACCATCAATGAGGCCGTATCCCGGGACGTGCTTGAGATAATAAAAACGAACTTCATAACACTCAAGAAGGGATTGGAAGAGTATGCCCGGAAAAAAGAATGGAAATAATCGATCAATTAAACCACTATGGGAAGAACCGCATTCCTTTTCTCTTCATCCTCGATTTTGAATTGCGGTTTTGCCATTGCATTGCATTGTCCGGGATAACGAGCGATTCGATCCTTTACTTCGTGAACGGATTTACCAACAGCGGCGGCGCGCCCCGCTGCGCTCAGGTATCCATGACCCGGCACCCTGTTTCCTATGCAGAATATTTGAGCGCGTACAGGAAGGTCATGGACGCCCTCAACCGGGGAGATACGTACCTGCTCAACCTTACCTTTCCGACAAAGATCGAAACGAACGCGACGCTGAAAGACTTGTTCTTCCTCTCCACGGCGAAGTACAAGCTCTGGTTCAACGACGCATTCGTTGTTTTTTCGCCCGAACCATTCATACGGATCAACGACCGCACCATTTCCTCCTATCCCATGAAAGGCACCATCGATGCCGCGGTACAAAACGCCGAACACGTACTGCTGAACGATGAAAAAGAGTTTGCAGAACACGTGACCATCGTCGATCTGATCCGCAACGATCTGAGCAAGGTCGCGAAGGACGTTACGGTGACACGGTTCAGGTACGTGGAACGGATTAAGACCAGCCAGAAAGACCTGCTGCAGGTCAGTTCCGAGATCACCGGAAGACTCGATGCAGGCTACAACGAGTCCATCGGAGACATCATCGTTTCCATGCTGCCGGCCGGTTCGGTCACCGGCGCACCGAAGACGAAGACCGTGGAAATCATCAACCGTGTCGAGAATTACAAGAGGGGATACTATACGGGGATCTTCGGCTATTTCGACGGCAGGAACCTCGACAGCGGCGTGATGATACGGTTCATCGAGAATACCGGGGACGGGTATGTCTACAAAAGCGGAGGCGGCATAACGGTGTACAGCGATCCGGCAAAGGAATACCGGGAGCTTATCGATAAGATCTATGTACCGGTTGTTTGAAACGATTAAGATCATTGACGGAATGATCTGCAATATCGGGTTCCACAATGCACGGTTCAATCATGCACGTGCTGCGTTGTGCGGCTGTTCCGAACATACGGCGCTCGAGGATTTCATAAACCTGCCTCCTGAATACAGGAAGGGGGTTGTCAAATGCAAAATCGTCTATTCGCAGGACATCGAGACGGTTGAATATGCTCGCTACGAAAAAAGGGCCATCCGCTCGCTCAGAATCGTTACGGATGATGAAATCGATTATTCCTCCAAGTATTACGACCGTTCCGGCATCGACAAGCTGATGGGGTCGAGAAACGGATGTGACGACATCATCATCGTCAAAAACGGCGTGATGACCGATTCTTCCTTCAGTAACCTCGTGTTCGACGACGGAAAGAACCTGCTGACACCGGCCACGCCGCTCCTGCAAGGAACGATGCGCGCTCAACTGCTGTCGGAAGGCATCATTGCCGCAGAAGAGATCAGACCCAAAGACCTGAAGCTCTTTCAATCGGTGTATCTTGTGAATGCCATGCTCGATCTCTATGAATGCAAGGTTGGCATCGGCAGCATCCGGCGGTGATGCAGGGAGGCCCGCGGTGCAGTTGGATGCGAGCTTTATCGGGAACAGCCGTTCTTGTTGATTTTTGCCCCGTCCGCTGGTAAATCCGTTTCCATACAGAGGAGGTGGGCGTATGGTACTTGACCCTGCTGCAGAAAAGATCGTGGGCATATTCAGGAACATCGAGCTCAGCACGATGGCCGTCGGAGACGTCAGAACCATGATGGGCAGCAACTCTGTTTCTCTGAAAAAAGAAGAGATGCAGTCCGTTCAGGATCTCGCATTCGAGCACCACGGATGCAGGATACCGTGCAGGCTCTATGAACCCCGCGGCGGCAGTGACGCACTCATCCTCTATCTGCACGGCGGCGGTTTCATCTTCGGCGACATCGAATTGTTCGACGGTGTGGCACGCTCGGCGGCAAAAAACTCCGGGTGCAAGGTACTCGCCGTGGAATACCGTCTCGCACCGGAGCACAAGTTTCCGGCTGCTGTCGAGGACGCGGAGGAGTCCTATCTCTGGGTGCTGAACAATGCCGGCAAGCTCGGCATCGACCCGCAGAAGATCGCAGTGGCGGGCGACAGTGCAGGTGCAAACCTCACGGTCGTGACCGGCATGCGTCTGAAAGACGCCGGGGTAGCGCTGCCGAAACTGGAAACCCTCTTCTATCCTGCACTCGGACCCGACCTGTTTACAGAGTCCCTGCGCGAATACGGCAAAGGATACTTTTTAACGAAAGAGTCCATCACGTGGTTCGGCATGCTGTATCTGAATTCAGAACAGGATTTTTTCAACCCGCTGTTCGCACCGATTATCCGCACCGACCTCGCCGGCCTGCCCGAGGCCATCATCGTCACAGCCGAACACGACCCGCTGCGGGACCAGGGAGAGATGTACCTTTCGCACCTGTACGATGCCGGGGTTCCGGCCACGGGCATACGGGCGAAGGGACTCATCCACGGGTTCCTCAATTTTGCGGATTTGATACCAGCCGCGCAATCCATAGCCGCAATGGTATGGTTCATGACCGGGCAGAAACTGCAGGGTTAAACCGTCTCCCGCATCCACCGAATCATGGGGTACAGCAAAAACGGCCCGAGAATAACGCCCATGCCGTACAGGGTGAGCGCGACGTGGCTCGCGAGGAAGGCCGCTCCATCGTTCATACCGGGTGACCACAGTGCGCCGTTGTGCATGGAAGCGTCGTACAGGAACCGCTGCCATCCCGTACCGTTCCAGCCGTAGATAAGAATAAAGAACATGAAGAAGTAACCGATGAGCACCTGTCCCCAGGCGGCCTTAAACCTGCCCTTCTGGATAAACCGGTAAGCTATCCAGTATCCAAGGATACCCTGGGTAATGTTGGTAATGGCAAACAACGCCACCAGCCATGCCGGGATGTCCCCATGGGATGCAGCGACCTGCATGGTTTCCCATTGAGGAAAATTCCAGAGCAGATAAACGCCGGACGGTGCAAAGAGACATGCGAGGAACAGGACCGTGTACACAAAATATCTGCTGGTGAACCATGCCTTCCCCCCGCTCAGATCGAATTCCTTTTTCAGCTGCCGCGAAGCAGATGCCGCAAAACCTGCCCCGATCGCATACGACCAGAACACATCAACCTGAACCATAGACACCTCCTGAACAACAACCATACTAACACCGCCACTTTTGTCAACGGACAAAAGACATGGACAAACCCGGGAATCCGGGGTAAGAGTAGTTCTATGAGATCCGTGAGGAACACGTTTGCAGGAAGTATGGCTTGTGCGGTTCTTTTGATCCTCGCGCTCTCCGGCTGCTCGGGGAGTTCAGGATCAGGTTCCCTGCCTGCACTGCACTTCGACCGGTACGGAGGCCTGAGCAACCTGAACGGGAACAACACCTCGGGATTCTTCAGAACGCAGCTCGTCCACAACCGCTGGTTCTTCGTTGATCCCGACAACCACCTCTTTTTTTCCCTCGGTGCTGACCATGTGACCTTTTCCGGTGATTACGCCCCTGCCCTGGGCTATGCCCCGTATACCAACAACCTTCTGTCCCTGTTCCCCTCGGCATTTCAGCAATACGCTTCCCAGCAGTGGGCGCAGGAGGTTATCGGAAGATACCAGGAACTCGGGTTCAATACGCTGGGTGCATGGTCTGACGACGGCATGACCGCGTTCCACGACGCCCTGCCGTACACCGTGATCCTCGGCTTTGCAGGCGGCGTCGAGGGCGGATTCGGCGCTGACAACTGTCCGTCGGCAAGCAGCGGTTTTTCATCGAATTTCCCGGATGTCTTCGACCCGAGGTTTCAGAAAGACGCATACGCGTACGCGCAGGCATCTATCAGTCCGCGATATGTGAACGACCCCTCGCTCATCGGCTATTTTATCGACAATGAACTCTCCTGGTTCGGCGGCGCCCAGCTCATCTATAATCCAAACTACACGCTCGCCGATGATTTTATAGCACTCCCGCCGGGCGAAGCCGGCAAACAGTACTGGGTCGATATATTCCTGCAGAAAAAGCTGGGCTACTCGCTCGACACGCTCAACCAGCTCTACGGAACGTCATTCACGGACTGGACCAGCCTTCTCGATGTGACCAAGCTGCCCAATAACGCCGCATATCCGCAGATACAGGCGGACAAAAATGCGTTCCTCTCGGTCATTGCGTCCACGTATTTTTCGGTCACCGATGCTGCCGTAAAATCCGTGGACCCGAACCACCTCAATCTCTGTGCGCGGTTCGCCTCGTACGCGCCGGTCCAGGTCGTCGAGGCTGCCGCCCGGTTCTGCGATGTGATCAGCGTGAACGATTACTTCGCACTGAGCAACCCTGAGTCCGACGGACTGCTCGGGAACCCGGTGACCCGCTGGTATACCATGCTGCAGGCAAGCACCTCCGGAAGCCCGGACGGCAAGCCGTTCATCCAGTCCGAATTCAGTATCCGCGGCGAAGATGCTGGACTGCCGGACTCCCGGGGTGCAGGCCTGGTCGTCACAGGACAGAGCGATCGCGTCCAATACTACCGGGACGACATCGCACAGATGCTCGACATCAAGGTCAATGGCATCTCATTTTTTGCAGGCTTTCACTGGTTCGAATGGGCAGATGAACCCGCGACAGGGCGGTTCGACGGCGAGAACAGCAACTACGGTGTGGTGAATATCAAAGACGAACCGTACACCGTCATGCTCGATGGTATGGCAATGACGACCCGGATGCTGATGTACGCAGCCGGGGGAATGAATATGCCGGTCCTCGCCCGTTCTGCTTCCGTCACGGCGACGACATCGGGCAACGGGACTGTCACGCTCTTCTGGAAGCCTGTGCAGGGTGCGTCATCGTACGATGTTTTCGTTTCGCCGTACCGGAGCATGCCCGAAGATTTTACCATCAGGGTAAACGGCATTCCGTCGTCACCCTACACCCTGTCCTCTCCGCTGCCGCAGGGTGTCTGGTGGTACGGGGTCAAAGCCGAGGGCACGAA
>JAJYLM010000118.1 GCA_021787655.1 bacterium | reverse complement strand
CCGAATCCCTCTTGCCCCTGTCCTTGTAGAGTAAATAAAAACCTGCCCCTGCAATCATGGGGAATACGGGCCAGAGGTTATAGACACCCCGGATGTATCCGTAATTTTCCAGTATGAGAAGTGCGCCGATGCTTATACAGAGGAATGCGAGCACACTGTACCTGCTTTTATTTGCGGTAGCCTGCATAGGTTTAATTGTTTCTGTAAGTATAGTACCTTTTATCAGGGGAGTAAATCCCGTCCGGGGATTCAATGCCCAGAGTTTTGTCCTGTTTCGTTTCATGGGTTTTCATAGAGTTTCTGGCGAACTAACCGATGGAAAACAAATCAACAGAATGACTCATAGCCTATACCGGAAAAAAATGCAAGGAAGAAGTTAACCATCTGAAAAAGCGGTTTGTTCAGACTACTGTAGTGCGATGTAGGACACCTGCCGATGGTCACTGCCTGCCCTGTGCGAGTAAAAGCCCGGGGAACATCTGGTGCACAGGGGAATGTGGACAATGTTGGAACGCGGCACGCCGGCTGCGCACAGCTGCCGTTCTGCGATAGTCCTCGTATCCAGCAGGCCTTTTCCCCCGGATGTCAGCCTGAATGCATCCCCGACGGGGATTGCTTCGTTGATATGCCCGGCAACTTCACTGCCGACCTCGTAGCAGTTCCTGCAGATACCGGGTCCGATGGAAACGTAGGTGAGTTCAGGTCCTGCACCATAGAACGACCGCAGCTTATCGAGGGTGTTCAGGATGACCCCGTTTGCCAGGCCTCTCCAGCCCGCATGGATGGCGCCGGCAACCTTGTGAACGGGATTGTAGAGCAGGATCGGAAGGCAGTCCGCTGTCTTTATCCCCAGCAGTTTATGCGGGACAGTGGTCAGCAGTGCGTCGGCAACGGGGATCGTTTCCAGAGGTTCATCGCCGACGATGAATACCGTGTTCGTATGCCTCTGTGAGACGAGGATGATGCTCTCCGGCCATACTGAATCCGCGGTTCCGAATCCATGGTCGATGCCGGGGAATTGCTGCAGGTTGTCTGCCTTAAGATAGCTCATGTTCCGTGAGTACCTCATTCAGCCACGAGGGGAACGGTGCAGTAAACGACAGCGGGATACCGGAGACAGGGTGCTGGAACCTGAGTGCATAGGCGAACAGTGCGATGCCGTCGAGCAGCAGCACCATTTTCTGGAGCTGGAGGTTGCGGAACACGGGCTTTTTCTTTGAATAGAGGGTGTCGTTGACGATGGGATAGCCCATGTCGCTCAGTTGCGTCCGCAGCTGATGGGTCCTTCCGGTCTTCGGAAACAACGATACGACCGTTGCGTTGTTCACGGTTTTCAAAACCCTGTACTCGGTTATTGCCTGGCGGCCCCGGGTGGTTTTTGTCGTCATTCTCTTCCGGTCCACCGGATGCCTCGCAATGACCGTTTCTATCGACCCTGCCCTTTGGACAAACGTATTATAGGTGACTGCGATGTATGTTTTGTGGATGGTCCGCTGCTTGAACATCCGCTGAAGGTTCAAGTGCGCCTCGTTGCTTTTTGCGATGATCAGCAGCCCGCAGGTCTGCTTGTCCAGTCTGTGGACGATGCCGCGCCGCAGAGGGTCGCCCATGTCGGAGAGCGTTACGTTCATGGAGAGCAGGCCGTTGACGACCGTGTTGTGGAGGGCCGAGGGCGTGGGATGCGTTGAAACGCCTGCAGGCTTATTCACGATCAAGAGGTGCTCGTCCTCGTACAGGACCGGGAGGAGAATGGTCTCCGGGGGCGGGACTGCTGCGGGTGCCGCGTCAGGCAGGTCAACGCGGACGCGGTCATCCGCCTTCATCCTGTAGTCCGGTTTTTGGAGAACGACGCCGTTGATGGATATCCTGCCTCCGGTCACCAGGCCTTTGGCTTTTTCTCTCGAGAGGGCGGCGATCCTGCCGGCAAGAAAGATATCGAGCCTTTTCCCCCGGTCTTCCGTACCGGAGAGAAATTCATCGTGCTGCTGACCCATGTTACCAGATTTTCGATTTTATCCTTTGTCCGGAGAGTTTTATGATGACATCGGCAACTGCGCGTTCGTACAATTGTATGATCAATTTGTTTTGCTTTAACTCAGGCGACAATCTGCTCAGAAAAAGCTCTTTCCCTTCCGACAGTTCGTCCTTCATGACCTCATAGAAGCTATCATTTTCTATGCCTTGTTTTACCTTTTCCTGGTTATACAGGGCAAGATCAGAGGCAATGGCTCTCGCAAGCCTTTTCGCTTCGACTTCATTTACTATTAGCGGCATACAGCCCCCTTTGCTCGTTTGCTTTGATTAAACCACTCAATTCCTGAATTTGCAACTGTGCTGCCTTCGCCCCCTGCCGTATCATGTCCATGTACCTGCCAAAATCCGTCCATTCGAGGCCGTCCAGCGACGGACGGATGATGATGTCCGCCCCCTGGAGCTGTTCTTCCTTCGCTATGTGCCGCAGGATGGCGTTGGAGCGCCAGATAAGGTCGATCCCGCGCTTCGGTACTTTGACGCTGTCGAGGGGCGATGAAACATCGACCGCTATGACGATGTCCGCACCGAGCTGGCGCGTATGCCGTACCGGTACCGTATCGATAAAACTTCCGTCGACGAGGAGCATGTTGTCCTTCTGAACAGCCGGCAGTACCCCCGGAATCGCAGAACTCGCCATGATTGCCTCCCGCAGCGCTCCCGTCTCAATCTTGAGGACCTTGCCGTTGAGGATGTCGACCGCGACAGCGGAAAACTTGATCGGCAGCTTTTCTATCATCAGGTCGTCTATCAGCATGTTGATGAGGCTCCGGTAGGTCTGATCGTTGACGAACGACAGCCTGGTAAACGAGGAGGCGTAAAACATGCCGGTAAAGAAATGCCGGCGCACGGATTCGAACACACTGTCCTTTTCTGCCCTTTTTCCCCGGACGTAGTCGAGCTTGATGCTCCTGAACTCTTTGCTCCTGAGCATGAGGAGCAGCTTGTCTTCGATCAGTGACGGGTTTTGGGAGCTTGCATAAATGGCGCCGACGATCGCACCGGCACTGGTGCCTGCGATACAGTGGAGTTTGATCCCCGCGTTATGGAGGTGCTTGATCACTCCGATGTGTGCCAGCCCCCGTGCCCCGCCTCCGCCGAGAGCAAGCCCTATTTTTACCATAGAGTTTGTTTACTTCTCGAGCTCGACATTCCAGTACGATGCATCCACGATATTCAGGAACGGCGCCCATTCTTTATACAGAACATGCTTGAAATTGAAGGTTGCATACGGTGTCCATTCCGGCTTTTTGGGCCGTTTGATGAGTTTCATGCCCGCTTGCTCCGGCGTACGGCCGCCCTTCTGCTTGTTGCACTCGAAGCAGCTGCACACGACGTTGTCCCAGGTGCTGAGACCGCCTGCGGACCTCGGCAGCACATGATCGATATTCAGCTCGGTCCGGGAATACACGATGCCGCAGTACTGGCAGGTATTCTTGTCCCGCGCAAAAATATTTAACCGGGAAAACCGGACATGTTTTTTCGGTATCCGGTCATAGGTGACGAGGACAATTACCCGCGGTACCTTGATGACCCGCTGAACGACGCCGATGACATCGTCACCGTACCCGGCTTTCAATTCAGCCCAGTTCGAAAAATCGTAGATTGTGAACTGCTGGTCAACGACCTTGGCAATTCCTTCATAGAGCAGGGTAAAAGCACGCTTGACCGTCGTAACATGGACCGGAAGATAGGACTTGTTGAGTACCAGGACCTCGGTCGACAGGACTCCCACGTTACACCTGTCCGTGCCTCAGAACTTCCGATACCAGTGTTTCGCTTCCGTAGGTTGCGTTCTCTTTGACCAGTTTCTCGACGATATCTGCGTTGCGTTTCCTGAACGCGTTGACGATCTCCCGGTGCTGGGAGATCGATCCTTCGATCTTGCCGCTCATCGTGAGGGCGATCCTGAACCTCTGGAACTGCTGGGACAGGGACTGCAGCAATTGGTACAGCTTTTCATTCCCGCAGTTGCGGAGGAACTTATCGTGAAAATCATTGTGCAGCTTGAACGCGAGCCTCCATTCCCCTTTTTTGTGGGCGTCTTCGAGCCGGTTGTTGATTTCCTCCATTTTTTTGATGTCTTCCTCGCTCATCCTGCTGCATGCGAGCCGCGCTGCATGGCCTTCCAGAATACTTTTTATTTCGTAAAAGTCACGGATATCCTTCTCTGTGATGGGCGCGACATACGCACCCCTGTGGGCCTGAACCTTGATGAACCCCTCGGTTTCCAGCTGGCGGATGGCTTCCCGGATCGGGGTCCTGCTGATGTTGAACTTGTTGGCCATTTCTGCTTCAGCGACGCGTTCCTCGGGCTGAAGAATACCTTTAATGATAGCGTCCCGTATTGCGTCCGCTATCTGCTCCCGCAGGGTTTGTTTCTTTTGTAAATCAATTTGTCTTAGTCCCATGATGTTTTATGTATACAATATACATTTCAAAAGTCAACTGTTTTTTTACTGCCCGCTATTGAGTGATCGTTGCCCGGTACGGGATCGTGACGACCGGCATGGTTTTCAAGGTCGTGCGTACCGTAATCACACCCTGGGGGGTGCCTATGGTCTTTGCCTTTTTTAAGGTTACCAGCAGCTTATAACTTCCTGGATTTTGTTGAACCGGTTTAATTTCTACGATGCCGGGAACCGCCGTGATCCTTGTTATGGAAAATGCCTGCTCGGGCTGGGTATACAGATAAACAGCAATTTCCCGGTATTCTCCACCCCTTCGGACGACGCCAAAATCAACCGTGTCGGGATTCACCAGGATATCACCAACGATATTGCCGATCAGGGGAATCAGGAGTACAGGGTGTTCTTTGCTGGTCGAGAACACCGCAACGAAGGCGTTCAGCGGCCCATAGCCTGCGTTCGGCGTCACGGTTACCCGCACTATCTTCTGAGCAGCGGACGCGCTGGCAATGGACACCCGAACCGAGGGGTTGGTTGAGGTCACAGCCGTGATGTGAACAGCAGGGTTTGCAATGGATACTGACAGGTCTTGCCTCTTTTCACTGCCTTTTTTGATCGATCCGAAAAACAACTCGGTCTTGTCGCTCATGATATCGGTTATAACCTCACCGGTGATCGTGAATTCCGATGCCGGTTTCACCGGGTCGTTGTCTATAACGGTGATCGTTTTGGTGACGTTCCCGAGATACCCCTTTGAATCGAACGTGACCCGTATTTTCCCGGATGCTCCGGGGAGAAATTCCTTCGACGAAACCAGCGCCACCGTGCATGAGCAGGTTGTCTGCACATGGGTGATGACCAATTTATCGGGACCGGTATTGGTAAAGGTGAAATCGTGCGTTACCATCTTCCCCTGGGTGACCTTGCCGAAATTATATACCGGCTGATCGATGCGAAGAGAAGAAGCAGGTGTCGACGTGATCGGCTGTTTCGCCGGGGTACAACCTGCGCTCAGTATGCTGCCGAGCACCAGGACTACGAGGAACATGGATCGTATTTTCATAATCATCCTCCGACGCCCCACCTATAGAATAATTTGAAATAAATTTCAACAAGCACGGTTCCGGCATCAGTGCAGCCCCACAAAAATGTCCAGGTATTTCAGGGAGCAACTATCGTTCGTTGTCCGTGGATCCTGCGGCTATTTTCAGCTTGGCGCTCTTTGCCTTTTTCTTCGTGAGAACTTCCTGTATGACCCTGCTCAGCTCGTCTTCCTTGAAAGGCTTTGAGATGTAACCGTCCGGCGGCGGCACCGTCCGCCGGTGCGAGATAAAGTCCTCAAATTCGCTCATGATCCCGGTTATGATAATCACCGGTATCGGGGCATACTGCGGGTCTTTCCTGATCTCGCGGTAAAACCGGATACCGGTCTCGTTCGGCATGATGATGTCGAGTGTGATGACGTCCGGCCTGTTTTCCTTCAGCTTTGCAGACGCTTCTATCCCGTCGTGAGCGACGTCGGTAATGAAGTTGTGGTCCGTCAGCCATATCGAAAGATAGGCAAGTACATCGTTGTCGTCGTCGATGACCAGCACTCTTTTCTTTACGTTGTTTGCCATACACATTCTCCTTTTGGGGACAGCGCCCCATTTTTATGAACCAAAAAATGCAACAAGGAAATTTCCTTGTTTTCCTCTTCAGGAAAAGAGGGTGGTGTCCCTCTTATTGTTTTTTCGTTGTCTTTCTCTCGTG
This sequence comes from bacterium, assembly GCA_021787655.1. GTDB lineage: Bacteria > JAMCPX01 > JAMCPX01 > JAMCPX01 > JAMCPX01 > JAJYLM01. The sequence goes on along the minus strand of JAJYLM010000118.1, from coordinate 479 downwards.
CAGCATCTTCAGGGCATCGGCAAGGGTCTCCCGGTCTGCTTCATCGATCAGCTTTTTTATTTCGTCCCTGAGATACCCGGCAGAGGGCGCGGTCTCGTCCGGTGCAGTTTCCTCGATCCCCAGCTCACGCCTGACAAGATTGACATAATCCTCCGGATGCACCGGCTTCTCCAGATAGATCCGGGGACCGGAAACCGTCGCTCCTGAGAAAAGCTCGTCCATCTCGCTCCTTACTTTTTCGTCCCTTGCGTGCGCCGTGACAATGATGACCTTGATCTTCGACCATGCCTTGTTCCTTCGCAGCTCGTAATAGCACCGTATCCCGCTCTTCCGGGGCATGACCAGGTCCAGCGATACGAGGTCCGGTGTATGCTGCCGTATCTTCTCAAGTGCTTCATCTCCGTCGAACGCGGTCATGACATTGAAGCCTGCGTCTTCGAGCAGCGTTTTCAGATAGACAACGATGTCCGGCTCATCAT
>JAJYLM010000117.1 GCA_021787655.1 bacterium | reverse complement strand
TTGGTGGTGGTCGGTCACCGTCCTCTACAACAATTATAATCAACCTGGGAATTGCTCTGGGGTGGAGACGAATCCCGGAACAATGGTTACTGTTGTTTTGATTTCTTCCTGGAATTTTTTGAGAATTTCCTGATCACGATCGGCAGTGCAAATATCGCAATGATCAAAAAGAACGAGAGAAAGGATATAAAGTTCAGCTTCATGTTGGCAAGCCGGTCTCCAAGATAGCTCAGGGCAAATGACCACGGCGTCATGCCGATGGCAGTCCCGATCAGAAAATCGGAAAACGATATGGACGAGAGTCCTGCTCCGAGATTAAACACGTCGAACGGCAGCGACGGGACTATTCTGAAAAACAAGACAACTTCAAGCCCGTGAACATTGGTCAGCCGGTCAAGCGCCTTGGCCTTGTTTCCCAGGACCTTGATCACAAAATCCCTGCCCAGCCTCCTCGATAACTGATACGCTATCGCCGCACTGATCACGGACCCGATAATTGCGTACAGGGCGCCGTAAAACGGCCCGAAGACGAGACCCGCGGCAAGGGCAAACACAGATGACGGAAAGGGTATGACGGCCTTGATGGCGAACGCAAGCATGAATATCAGCGGTGCCCAGTATCCGAATGACAGGAGAAATGCCTTGAGCTCACGGGGATCCATATACCGTTTGAGCGGTGTGTTGTACACGACAATGGTGGCAATCGCAAAGATGGAGATAAGCAGCACCACCTTTGCGACGGTTTTCCTGTCGAGCCTCTCTTTTAAGAACTTGCCAATTTTCACACAATGTGTGTATCAATGAACAGTACGTAATGCAAATAAAATCTGGAGAGAGGGTGGCATGAAGGCAATCGGTATCATTCACAATCCGCGGTCCAAAAAAAATATGAAGCACCCGTCCACGCTCGAATCGCTGCGGGACATCGTCGGAACGTATGGAACAGTCTTTGCACCGTTTTCCCTGGAAGAACTGACCGAGGTCGCAAAAGAAATAAAGAGAGACGGGTACGAGATCATCGGGGTCAACGGCGGAGATGGAACGAATCACCAGATCATTAGCCGCATTATCGACGTTTACCGGGAGGAACGCATGCCGCTCCTTGCTCACCTGCGGGGTGGGACCATGAACACCGTATCCAATGCACTGTACGGTATCAAGGGCTCCGTGTCGGGTATAACGAAAAAACTGGTGGAACATTACCGGGAGAACAGGCCGTTTAAGACGAAGACCAGCAAGGTCCTGAACGTCAACGGAAAGTATGGGTTCATGTTCGGAACAGGGTTTGTGGCCAATCTTATGGACATCTATTACGAAGGCGGCAATCCCGGACCGGTCAAGGCCCTCCAGATTATTTACAAAGCCATTGCTTCAGCCATCCTGTCGACGGATTACGTGAACAAGCTCTTTCAGCCTGTCCACGCGGAGGTCTTGATCGATAATACCAGGCTTGCCTACCAGGAATATTCTGTCGTCGTATCCTCAGCCATCCGGAACATCGGCCTTAATTTCCGCGCCATTTACCGGGCCGAGGAACTCCCGGACAGGATCCATGTTTTTGCAGGGAAAGCGAGTGCTTTCGAGGTGATCAGGCGCCTCAGGAGGCTGTACGTCGGACATGAGCCCGATTTCAAGCAGCTCACTGACGTCCTCGCGAAAATCGTCGAGATACGATCGGACAGTGCCCTCAAATACACTATCGACGGTGATATGTACGAGGATACGAGGATCGTCGTGACCCCGGGACCCCTGCTGAGCTACATACAGGGTTAAGCACGCACAGCCGGAATCAGCAGGATTACTTTGCCCCCGGGACCATTCGGTCTCCGGATTAACCCCGGGAATGCACCAGGGAAGTTACCGTGGTGCTCAACTACAGTGTTCGGGTTAATGTCTTTTTGCGAACGTCGTGATAAATTTCTCGAATTCATCTGCAGGCATGGGCATGCTGAAATAATAGCCCTGTGCCTCATCGCAGCCGAGCTTCTTCAGAAATGCTATCTGTTCGTTTCTGTCGACCCCTTCTGCGATGGTCTTCAGATTCAATGCCTTTGCCAGCGATATGATCGTTTCGGTTATCTTCGTATTGTCTTTGTCTTCGGGCAGACTCTTGATAAACGAGATATCGATCTTGAGGGAGTTTACCGGCAGCCGACGGAGGTACGCGAGGGATGAGTATCCCGTTCCGAAGTCGTCCACGGCAACCTGAATCCCGTAATCGCGCAGTTGCAGCAGTTTCTCGATCTTGTCCTCTACGTTGCGCATGATCAGGCTCTCCGTGATCTCGAGTTCTATGCTCAACGGATCAATGCCCTTGTCCTTGGCAGTCATGATGATCCACCGGACAAAATCCTTCTGTTCGAGCTGTGCGGCCGACACATTGATCGCGACCCTCAGGTTATGGCCGTTCGCCTTCCACTGCATGACCTGCTTCGCCGCCTCTTCAAAAACCCACTGTCCGACCTCTACGATGAGACCGGTCTCCTCGAGCAGGGGTATAAACCGGGCGGGACGGATCAGCCCTTCCTCAGGCTTTCGCCACCGGACCAGTGCCTCGACCCCGGCAATGGCAAAATTCTGGATATCGACCTTGGGCTCGTAATAAACCGTAAACTCCCGGCGCTCGATCGCGTTGATGAGGTCGTTCTTCATCTTCAACATGCCGGATATCTTGCTGTTGATGGCCGGGGAATAATTGACGACGCCTTTCGTTCCCGTTCCCTTGGTTTGATTGAGAGAGGCCTCGGCAATCTTTATCAGTTCCTCGGCGTCCGTACCGTCATTCGGGTATGTCGATATACCCATGTTGAACGATACCTTGACCTTTTCCCCGTCGACCTGGACCGGGCCGGTAAAAAGTCCATTGATACGCTCTACGATCTTATAGATTTTTTCTTCATTGTTGATATCGGAACCGATGATTGCGAACTCATCCGGGCCGATCCTGCCCATCTGCCGGTTTTCTGTAACCACCGGCGTCAGGATCGTGACGATTTGTTTGAGCAGCATGTCTCCCTTGGTAAACCCTATCGTCTCATTGATACCCTTGAACCGGTCGATATCCATGACAATCAGCGCAACAGACGTGCCCGATGCAGCCGCACCGTCTATCAGTCTCTGGAGTTCCTGCAGCATGTGGTTCCTGTTGGGTAGATCCGTCAGGGGATCGAACAGGGAGATATATTTCGTCTTCTGGAGTTTTCCGATATAGCCGATGGCAAACGAGATATCGCCTGCTATTTCCTCCAGCAGACGGATCTCGTCTTTGCCGAAGGTAAACGGCGACCCTGCATATATTGTCAGCGCACCGATGACCTCATCATTCATGCGGATCGGTATCGACGCGTATGCGCGGAAGCCGAAGCTCAGGGCACCGCGGCGCCAGGAGAGCATCCTCGCGTCATGATCGATATCATCACTCGCGATAATCTTCCCCTCCAGGATTGCCTTGCCCGGCGGGCTGATACCCTGCGGCAGGTCCTCCCGCAGTGAGAACTGGAGCCCCCGGATGTATGCCTCGCCTTCCCCCCACAGCGCAACAGGCCTGATCTCTTTCGTTTGTTTGTCGGCGAGCCCGATCCATGCAAACTTAAATCCGCCCTCATCGACAAGAATGGGGCAGATGCCTTCGAACAGCTCATTGATATTGCTGACCCTGATGATGAATGAGTTTATCCTGCTCAGAACAGAATAGAACCTGTTCATCCGGCTTATCTTGATCTGTTGTTCATAGAGGTAGGCATCCATGACATTGGCGATATCAAACAGCATGACCCGTGCGATCGCAGAAATCGAATCTGTAAAGGCCTTCTTGTCATCACCGGCCTGCTCCCGAATAAGTGTAATGATTTCCTTCAACGCCTCGCCGTACGCCCCGATGTAATACTTCGGGTCGACGCCTGCAATGTTATGCCGGTAACCGATGCTGAGCCTGTCCGATATATACTTCAGATCGTAGTCTCCCTGGAAAAGCTGCTGAAAATACGCGGCGACCTTCTTTTTGATGTCTGCGGCGTTGTACTGACGAATGATGGCCCTGGTTTCCTCGAACGATTGCAGATGTTTTAAAAAAATGACGGCAATCTTGTCGGGAATGTCCGGGGACCTCTGATAGATTGATTTAAGAAGGATGACGTCGTCGGAGGAAAACGATAGAAGCTGTTTACGTTTTTTGAGTTCTTCATCATCGATGCCAAGCTCTTGTAAAATATGATCTGAAAAGTTCCCTGCCATAACATTCGCCTTTCCGTACCTGTCCCCCTACTCCTCTATCAAAACTGTATCCCCGTGCACTGCCCTGCAACGGGCAATGGCTTAAGACTCGCTTTCTCTATACCAGAAATCCGGCAAAAAGACACGAAAAATAAAAACTTCCGGGGACGTGGGTCCATGAATCCAGCCAAAAACTGCTTTTCCCGTGCTGACCGGAGCCCGCCTGTTCCCTGAACAGACGGGGCTTTTTCCCTACCACTGGGTCACAAAGACCGCCACACCTGCCGCAAGAAGCGTTACGAGATTGGGAAGCCATGCGGCAAGCACGGCGTTGAGTATTTCTGAGTTGCCCATGGACATGGACAACGCCATGATGATCCAGTAGCTGAACCCGATTGCGAGAGAAACCCCGAAGGCGAGCATAACACCGGATGTTTTCCGTTTCTTCAAGGAAAACGGTATGACGAGCAGGATGACAAACAACGACGAGAGTGGATACGATATCTTCGAGTTGAGATCGACATCATAGGGGGCGTATGAGTATCCTTCATCTTTCAGCTTGTGTATGTAGGATCTGAGTTCGGAGTAATCCATCTCATCCGGCGTCTTGCCGGTATGCTTGAAATCCGACAGCATAAACGGAAGCTGCAGCACGGTGGACCCCGAAAAATCGTAGGCTGTCTGTGCACCGTTGGTAAAATTCCGCGAATAGATATCGCGTGCATCCCAGGTACCGTTCTTCCAGACAGCAGTATCAACGTCCGTCCTGCTCACGAGCGTGTTCGTGTCTTTTGAAAACCTGTAAATGGTGATATCTTTAATGGTGTCGAGCCAGGGAATAAACAGCCCCACCCGGTAGATATCAGAATCCGACTTGAACCAAATATTGTTCACCTTGAAGTTCTGCGAAAGACTTGACGTGGTGCGGTGTATGCGGGCATCGAGTTCCGCGTTTCTGATATTGGCTGCAGGTACCACATACTCTCCGAGTACAAAATGAAGGACCGAGAGTATCAGGACGATAAACACCGTGGGCTTGATGATGGTAAACGGGCTTATGCCGGTCGTCAGGAGAGAACCTATTTCGTTGTTTCTGGACATGACCGTATACACGATAACAACGGTGAGCAGCGCAGCCATCGGAATGGTCTGGTAGAAAATACCGGGGATCTGCGTGGCATAATACATGACGATGGTATTCACCGACGGCTGCCGGGCAATGACGTCCTTCAGGCTCTCGAAAATGTTGACGATGATGTACAGGCCCGACAATGCGGTTATCGAGATGAGGTAGACCTGTAAAAATTCATCCACGATATACCTGCTGATAATCTTCACGCAAATCTCCTTGAGATATACGACAGGGGATTGAGAAAGGTGAGGTCTTTCTCCTGAGAAACCAGAAGGAGCAGCACCAGCGCTATGGACAGGAAGAGGACATCGACGAGTGCGACGGCAATCAGGGGATTGAGAATGTTCAGCTTACCCACCGTTTCAGCGCCGCTCAGCACGATATAGTACAACAGGACCAGGACAACCGCGATGGTTATACCGTACGCCTTCCCCGATCGCGGAGATTTGATGCCGAGCGGAATCCCGATGATGGCAAAGATGATAACAGTGAACGGGATTGCAAAACGCTCCGCGATGTCCGTCAGAAGTGAATTGAAGGGCTTTTTCTCTGCCTTGAGAAGGTAATATTTCCCGATAAGTTCGGGGATGGTCATTTCAAAGGTAGACTTGTTGTAATACGACATGGAGGGGCTCACCTCGCTCCGGGAAAACGACAGATCGTATGTTTTGAAGTTTATGAGGCGTATCGTGTCCGGATTATCGCCCAGCTGCTGGATAGACCCGTTCTGCAGCGAGAGCGTGATCGTCTTGTTCTGTTTGTTCACCAGGAACCTGCCCTGTGCCGCGATGATGGTGTTCGGCATTTTTGGATTCCTGGTGTCATAAATAATAACGTGGTTCATGACCTCCCGGTTCTTCGACAGGCTGTCAACATAGAATATGATGTTGTCCGTGAAGGTATTGAATGCTTTGTCGCTGATGCCGACGGTGGTCTTCCTGATGATGATATTAAAGAATTCGTTCTTCAGTGCAACGTTCGAATCCGGGAGCAGGTAAAACGATATGAAGCTCGTCGCAACATACGCTATGAGCCCCAGCCAGACCGGTGCCCGCGAGAGTTTGCCAAGATTGATGCCGATCGCCTTCATCGCGATGATCTCACTGTCGCCCGACAGCCGGTTAAACGCCAATACCACGGACACGAGTACGGAAATCGGGATCGAAAGTGCAAGGATGAACGGCGACATATACAGGAACAGCAGCGCGACCTCTGTGACGGAAACGCCTTTTGCGATAATGAGGTCAAAGAACCGCACCATCCTTCCCACCAGCATAAGGGCGCTGATCGCAAGCAGGCTGACAACAAACGGTGAGAGGATCTCTTTCGCTATGTACCGGTCGGTGATCTTCACGGACGACGACCCATGGTTCA
>JAJYLM010000116.1 GCA_021787655.1 bacterium | reverse complement strand
ATCCCCGATGGAGACGGTCAGCCGTTCCGTGGAATTGTCGACCTCTCCGATGGAACCCGTGAACTGGTTCAGCGCCGAGGTGAGATCGGAATACTGGGTGACGACGCCTTCCATGGTATTCGCGATCGTCTCTATCGATGCTATGGCAGAGTTGATGGACTCGAATGCGGTCTTGAGGCCCGATATCTCGCGCGTCGAGGCCTTTTCGAGGCTGTTGTACGTATCGGAAAGGGCGGCGGATATCCCGACCACGTCCTTGGTCACATCGCGTATCTTCGCAATAACATCCTTTAATTTGATCGTCGTATCATTGAACGCATGCGTGAGCATCCCGAGTTCGTCCGACGAATAAACCTCGGCACCGCGCGTGAGATCCCCGCTCCCGACCTGCTTGGCGTACGCCAGAAGCTTCGCCGCCGGCTTGGTGATGATAAACCCGGCAAAGTAGGTGATAAAGATAATGATAAGGTAGGCGAACGCTGCGGTCCAGATGTTCTGGTTGTACATGTTGAAGATGAATGCCGTCACCCTGGCGTTCGACAGGGTGATGGCGATATAGGCAACGGTCGAGCCGGTCGCGTCGTCGATCGGGGAAACAAAATAGCGGTCCCTGTCTGTCCTGATGGTGGAGATTCCCGGCTTCGGGAATTTCAGGAAATTCTGCAGCTCGTTCGGCAGCGTCCGGTTGCTGGCCAGCTCGGACGATGAAGCGATGATCGTTCCGTCCGGTGTAAAAACATCGACCGATGAGATCCCTTCAACGACATTCATGATCCCCGATACCGTCGTCCCGGACACCTGCAGTGCTGCACCGGTAAAGTTCTGACCGGAAAATCCTGATCCGATGCGGTTCGCTTCCTGCTGCAGCAAGCTCTTGGTCTCCAGCGTAATAAGGCCTGTAAATTGCGATTTTATATTATACCAGCCGATGATCAACTGAGCAGTTTCGAGCACAAGTAACAGTCCGGCTATCAGCAAGGTAATTTTGATTCTAATGTTTACATTAAACACGTTATAGCCTCCTTACATTGCATACATGAATGTCTATACACCAAGAACCGGTATCAATCAAGTGCAGGGCATTTTGGAAATGTCATAAAGAATCGCCGGTCGCTGCTGAGGGGAGTATGGAATCCCCGGTACCGCCTTCAGCGTTCAGCCGTTGAGCACGCCCAGGAGCAATCCATGGAGCCGGGTGTTGGACGCAACGATGTGATCGGTATAGACGGAATACGGCTTGCCGGTAAAATCAGTAACCATGCCGCCTGCTTCCTGTATGATGAGCATTCCCGCGGCAACGTCCCAGGGCTTGAGCTTCATCTCCCAGAACCCGTCGAACCTTCCGGCAGCCACATAGCACAGGTCCAAAGCGGCTGCTCCATCGCGCCGGACCGCCTGCGCCGTACGGATGAACTTTATCCAGTTGTCGATATTGTTTTCTCCCGATGTCCTCAGATCGTAGGGAAACCCAGTGGACAGTAGGGATCGCTCGAGAGATTCGGTTGCTGACACATGAAGCCTCCTGGTATTGAGGAACGAACCTTTTCCGCGGATAGCGTGGAACATTTCCTTTTTGACGGGATCGTAAACAACGCCGACGACGATCCTGCCCCGGTACTCGACCGCTATGGAAACAGCGAAGAATGGATACGCGTGGAAAAAATTCGTCGTACCGTCGAGGGGATCGATTATCCACTTGTAATCGCTCGACTTTGTTAAGCCCCCCATCTCCTCGGAAAGGATCGAATGATCCGGAAACCTCCGGGATATCGTCTGAATGATGGTTTTCTCGGACAGCGTGTCCACATCGGTCACGAGATCCACTATTCCCTTGTACGAGACGCGCTTGGTCGTATGAACCCTTTTATTTATGATGCTTCCAGCGATCCGTGCCGATCGCACGGCTATGTTCAGCAGTTCTGCGCCTGATATCATCGTCAAAACCTCTTTAATAACGAGTTTTATTAAACCACTTTTTCAAAAATAACAAGAGATAAATCATATCAATGAGATCCAGTGCCTGTTTTTTGTGCAAAATGTGTAGGATGCGCACGCCATGCACATCTGCGGTGTGTTTCAACGGAGTTACGAACAATTTATTAACAAATCAGTTGAATACTTTGACGCTTTATATTAGTAATAGTCAAAAAACAGGTTATGAAGGACGACAAAACAGTTTTAATCGACTTAGATTTTAATGATTTCAAAAATGAAAAATTAAAATCGTGTATTATTATTGAAGGCGACCTCATCGGAAAGATATTCAATCTTGTGCAGCGCCGGACCATCATCGGCAGGGGACAGGATGCAGATATCATCCTTGATTCTTCCACGGTTTCCCGGAGGCATGCAGAGCTGAGCATCGTTGAACAGGAAGGCATCGTCATCCAGGACCTGAACAGCAGCAATGGAACGTATGTAAATGGTAAGAAAATAACAAAATCCCTGCTCCATGAAGGTGATATTTTTTCCGTTGGTATCTACAAACTCAAGATTGCGCTGCTTTCAAAGCATGATACCTTGTTTTTCCAGCGCATGACCGACAGCGCAGAAAAAGACGGGCTTACCGGCCTCTACAACAAGTCCTTTATCACGAAGTACCTGAACTCCGCACTCACGCAGCCGGGCTACGGCAGCAGGCTGATATCGATCGCAATGGCGGACATCGATCATTTTAAGGAGATCAACGATACCTACGGTCATATTGCCGGTGATGCTGTCCTCAGGGACATTGCCGGAATCTTCTGCTCATCCGTCAGGTCTGCGGACAAATCCGCCAGATTCGGGGGCGAGGAGTTCCTGATCGTGTTCGACAGAACATCGATGGACGATGCGTGCATCATCAGTGAACGGATACGGCAGCGCGTGATGGATCATTCGACATTGTACGGAAGCCTTGGCATCAAGGCCACCATCAGTATCGGCCTTGCGTGCAACGGAGGCAAGCGCCTTTCAGACGCAGAATCGCTCATCCAGCGAGCCGACGCAAAGCTGTACGAGGCAAAACATAACGGCCGGAACCGCGTGGTACACTAACCGAGATGGAACACGACGAGTTTGATCTCGGTCATCTCTTCCACGGCAAAGCGCGGCCCTTCCCTCCCGATGCCTGATTCCTTGACCCCGCCGTACGGCATCAGGTCGACCCGGAAATTCGGGATCTCGTTGATCAGCACGCCGCCTGCGTGGATCTCCCGGGCATACCGCCATGCTCGGTTGAGGTCATTGGTATAGACACCGGCCTGCAGACCGTACCTCGAGTTGTTGACCATTGCGATGGCCTGGTCGTCGTCCCTGAACTTATTCACGACCAGAACAGGACCGAACAGTTCGTCCTGGATTACCCTGTCGGTCTCCCGTGCCCCGGCGAGCACGACCGGCGTCATGACATTGCCGTCGATGTCGCCGCCGCAGACACGCCGTGCACCGTGGGCGACTGCCTCGTCGATCCACGACTTTATCCTGTCCACATCGCCGCGCGAGACAACAGGCCCCACGTCCGTGGATTCGTCGAGCTGATTGCCTGACTTCAGTGCACGTGCCTGCTGTGCCAGCAGATCAACGAACCGGTCGAACAGCGTTTCATGGACATAGACCCGCTGCACGGAAATACACACCTGGCCTGCCTGGGAATAGCCGCCCAGTGCGACCCGTTTGACCATATCTTCCGGCACAGCATCCCGGGCAATGACGACGGCGGAGTTTGAGCCCAGTTCCATGACCACCTTTTTCAAGCCTGCGTTGCGCGTGATCCATTCGCCGACGTCCCTGCTGCCGGTAAAGGTTATCAGCCGGACATCAGGGTGCGTCACCAGCTTCAGGCCGAGCTTGGATCCCGAACCGGTCAGGACATTGACTGCATGGGGAACTGCTCCCGCATCGATGAACGCCTGTCCGAGCATCTCGCCGGTCATGGACGTCGATTCTGCCGGCTTCAGGATAAAGGGGTTGCCTGCTGCATACGCAGGACCGATCTTGTGGAGCGAGAGGTTTAACGGAAAATTGAACGGAGAAATTGCGGCAACGATGCCGACCGGCACGCGCATGAAAAGCCCTGTCTTGCCCTTGCCTGTCGGTGCTGCATCCATGGGGACCGTCGAGCCATACAGCCGTTTTGCCTCTTCTGCGGACCACGTGGCTGTCTCGACTGCACGGGACACCTCTGCACGCGCTTCCCGGATAGTCTTGCCCATCTCGGACGCAATGGTCCTCGCAAACTGTTCTGTCCGCTGCGAGAGTATGCCGGCAAGGTTCAACAGTGTTTTCGAACGGTCATACGCGGTCTGATGCGACAGTTCTGTAAGACCCGTGCGGGCTGCTTCGACAGCCTTTGCAACATCCGGTTCTGACGCACGCGATACATCCCCGGCAGCACTGTTGTCATAGGGATTCCTCGTGACAACCCTGTCGGTCGATTCGATCGTTTTACCAGCTATGATCATGGCAACACACCTTTCTGTTTGCTGGCAGAAAAAAACCTTCGGGCCCCGCGATGCTTCCGAGCCCGGCCCGCGGGGCCGGTCATGCTATTTGTTCCGGACTGTGAACCGCTTGTCGAGTTTCTTCATTATCTCGACAATGCCTCCGTACTCGAGTTCCCCGTACGGCAGCATTGCAGGTCCTGAAAATCCCTGTTTCCTGAGTTCGATGGCCTTTGCAGACACGTTGTCACGCACATGATCCCAGAACGGGTGGTCGAATGCATCGACCGGCTCAGTCAGCTTGCCGTTATGGACGGAGAATGCATGGCATGTCACGACCGGCGGTCCGTCGAAATACGATATGGAAGAATTGACTTTGACCGGCATGAGCGGCCCGTTGTGGCTGCCCCGCATGAATCCTGCGACATAGTGTCCGAGGCTGAAGGTCGACAGCACCTCTCCGGTCGCTGCAAAGTTACCCTGCACCCGTACGAGCATGATGGGATCGTCTTTCCCGGTGTATGTCCCGGCGATGTTGTGCAGCCTCGAAGTGCTCACGGCAACTGCCTGTGTCTGATCGTGCCGCGAATAGATGCCCTCGACGACGAAGCGCTGGTTGTCCCTCAGCAGGGCGGCAAGGCTGTAGATCTCCTCGGGTGTTTCAATCTCGATGACCCGGTCGCCTTCCGTATGTTCGACGTCCATGACGACAAACTTGAATCCTTTGCTGAGCTGCGGGTTCAACAGCAGTCCCGCGCAGTACATGGGATCCGTAAATGAAAGGTACAGCGGCAGATTGTATGCACCGGGGTCGGTTTTGTCAGCGGCAAAGAAGAGGAACGGCTCGCTCTTGCGCTCATCGATCTCCATCTCTGCAACCGCAGGACCGAGGCCCTTGACATTGCCGGAGAAAGCGGACTTGAGAAGGTCCTGTCCTGCACCGTACAGTCCCTGTTCCTTGGCGACCTCGGTACCTTCCTTGAAGGCGTCCCACGCGAGCTTGTGGATCTTGTCGTTCCCCTCACCCTTTTCGTGGGTCATTAAGATTGCAATATCATCACCGGTTGAAGATATGTAGGAATCTATCAGCAGGCCTCCGCCTTCCGTGGAAATATAGTCTTTGACCCTTTCTATGACCCTTTTACTGGGCCGTATATGCCCTCCGATACTTCCTATATCTGCTTTGATGGCTGAAATGGTTACCTTCATTGTATCTCCTTTATAGTATTTTATTTATTTCCTCTTCTCTGTAATCCCGGACTGCAGCCGGCTTCGGCAGGTCTGCGACCACCTTGCCCTTCTCTATCACCGGCAGCATCAGGTCTTCAAGCCTGCTGCCGCATACCCCGCACCGGTCAGTCCCCGCCGGATACAGCGTTACCATGCGCTTGCCGCATCCCGTGCACCTGAACACGGTCTTTCTGCCCGACTCCTTGCCCCTCTTTGAAAACGGCTGGTGATCTATCTCGACGATATCCATGGCGAAATCGACGACAGGCGAGTTCGATATATACGTACCCACGCCGAAAAGATCAACAACTTCCTTTAGCTCATCGACTTTGACTTCGTCAAGCCCTCCGCTCACCATGAGCTTGATGCCTTTAAAACCCCGCAGCTCGAGTTCCCATTTCGTTTCCAGGATGATGCGTTTCATGTCTCCCCTGCGTGAACCGGGGGTATCGAACCGTATGCCGTACAGCCGTTCCTTGAGTGCCTGCGCAACCCGTATCGCTTCGAATTTCTCGTCGAGGAACGTATCGATCAGGATGAGCCGCGGCACGCCCTTGTCGATCACCTCGTCGAAATACACGGCTGCAGTGACCGTATCCCCGATGAGGAGGATGAAGGCATGCGGGATGGTTCCGACGGGCTGCAGACCGATCTTCTGTGCACCGAGCATGTCTGCGACGCCGTCGCAACCGCCGATATATGCGCTGCGCTCGATCATCGGGGCTATGGCAGGATGCATGCGCCGTGCACCGAAACTGAATACCGGTTTGCCGCCTGCTGCACGTTTGACGCGTGCCGAACCGGTTGTCACGCCGCTCGCCTGGCAGAGCAGACCGAGGATCTCTGTTTCATACACGCCAAAGTCCTCGTACCTGCCTTCGATTTCAAGAACCGGGTCGTACGGGTAGAACACCGAACCCTCGCGCAGTGCGCGTACATTCACGGGCTTGTCCTTGAAGAGCTCGACGACCTCCTCGAGGCCTGAGAAAACCGCCCAGGGCCAGTTCAACGGCAGCCCCTTGGTCCTTATCTCCATGGTAACATGCTTCGAAATGCCCTTTGCCTTCATG
>JAJYLM010000115.1 GCA_021787655.1 bacterium | reverse complement strand
CGCGGTTGTCAGCGACATCGTGGATATTTCCAAAAAGCTCGGACAGACCGGCGAAACACGTTTCAAACAAAATGTCTTTACAGACAAGCACGACCTGAAGATAATAGATATCGGCACCATACGGACCCGGTATTACCTGAGATTTACGGTTCTCGATAAACCGGGTGTACTCGCCAGCATTGCAAAGATATTGGGCATGCAGGGCATCAGTATAGAGTCCGTGATACAGAAAGGCACCAGCGCCGAAAGCGTTGTCCCGATCGTGATCATGACGCACGCAGCGACTGAGGCGAACCTGATCAGGGCACTGGACATCATCGACCGGCTCAGGGTGGTAAAGGAAAAAACAAAATTTATCAGAATAGAAGATGAGGTTATATAACAATGACAGCGTACAGAGGCATCATCAGAAAGTACCGGCAGTTCCTCCCGGAGGTGGAAGACGAGCATATCGTGTCCATCCACGAGGGCAACACCCCGCTTATACCGGCGAAGAACCTCAGTTCCTTTATCAACCCTTCCCTGCACATCTACCTGAAGTATGAGGGACTGAACCCCACGGGATCATTCAAAGACCGGGGTATGACCCTCGCCGTTTCCATGGCGAAAAAACAAAATTCCAAAGCGGTCATTTGTGCTTCCACGGGAAACACCTCTGCATCTGCATCCGCGTACGCGGCCTCTGCAGGCATCAAGGCCTATGTGATCATTCCCGAGGGCAAGATAGCACTCGGCAAGCTCTCCCAGGCCATCGTTCACGGGGCGACCGTCATCCAGGTTCGGGGCAATTTCGACGACGCCCTGAAGATCGTCCGGGAGATCTCCCAGAAGTATCCCGTCACGCTGGTGAACTCCCTCAACCCCTTCAGGCTTGAGGGACAGAAAACAGCAGCATTCGAGGTATGCGACCAGCTTGCCGCAGCGCCGGATTACCACGCGCTGCCGGTGGGCAATGCAGGAAACATCACGGCGTACTGGATGGGCTACAAGGAATACAGGAGCAAGGGTTTTACGGACAAGCTGCCGGTTATGGTGGGCTTCCAGGCAGAGGGGGCTGCGCCGATAGTGCGGGGCTTCCCGGTAAAAAACCCGGAAACCATTGCAACTGCAATCAGGATCGGCAACCCTGCGAGCTGGAAGAAAGCCGAACAGGCGCGGGACGAGTCCGGCGGCATCATCGATATGGTATCGGACAAGGAGATCCTCGAGGCATACAGGCTGGTGGCGAGCATGGAGGGCGTGTTCTGCGAGCCCGCATCAGCAGCATCCATTGCAGGCGTCATCAAGATGAACGCACGCAATTATTTCAAATCCGGCTCCACGATCGTCTGCACCCTGACCGGGCACGGACTCAAAGACCCGGACACCGCGCTCAAAACATTCGAACCTCCGGTCATCACCGACCCGGTTATCGGCCAGGTGCTGAAGATCATCGGATTTGCCTGATTTTCTGAAACCGCCGCACGATCATCTGTCTCCGGAAAGAGGATTTCTACACCCTTCGACCCCTTTTTTTGAGAGATGCATCTTTATGATTTATGTGGTATGGTTTTGAACAGAGGAACATTTCAACAGATTTTTAATAAACTCGAGAGGTGAAGAATGGAAACAGTTGTATTGAAACAAAGAGAATCATCCGGAAAAAACCAGAATATGTGGCACGCCCTGAGAACGTACGCTGCAATTGCGGTCTGCATTGTCATTCCGCTTCTTGTTCCTGCTACCTCCCGGGCAGCAATTGGAGATATGTCCATCGGCGGGGACCTCGGATTTGCGACCTCTCCTGCACCGGGTCTTGGTGTGGGAATTGGAGCTGTCTTTGCATCGTTTTCGTATCAATTCCTCGACAACATTCCGGCACGGGGGATCGACGGCCTCGAGGGAGTCGGGGAAATCGGGTATTTCAATTGGTCGGGTAACGGAGAGAGTGTCAGTAATGTCCCCCTGTTTTTCCTTGCCCGGTATTTCTATACCGTGGCACCGGATCTGAGGGCGTATGGTCAGGCTGGATTCAGCCTGAATTTTTGGTCTGCACCGGGCGCCAGCGAGACTGATTTAGGATTTGCGAGCGGTGTCGGTATTGAATATCTTTTCACCCCGGACATGGGGGTCGGCGGGCAGATGATGCTCAACGTTGTCCGCCCGAGTTGGTGGGATGCTGACCATGTGTTGTTCCTGGCAACGTTTACGTATCACATCCTTGCACCGCATTCCCGCGTCGTCCGCAGGGAATACCCTCGAAGAAGGTGGGAGCGATAGCGGCTGCTTGTGCCTGTTAATCGTTCAATCCCTTTCCCTTGAGTATCCGGGGCATGCATTTTTCTACCCTTGACACACGGGTAGCGGACTGTTTTGCCTGGGAAAAATAAAACAGGTATGCCCTCTGCCGGCCTGGTGTTAATGCCTGGAAAGCGGTTTTCAGCGCTGGGCTTTTATCCAGTTTATTCCGGAATTCTTCAGGAACGGGGTAGTCAGAGGTCTTTTTTAACGGGACTTTCTTCCCGGCTTTTTCCACGTCAGTGGCTTCTTTGATATAGGCCTTCAGGACTGCTGCCTGCTCTGTGATCTCGCGGACACTGGTAAACCGGATCTGGCGCGCCGCCTGCACATTCTCGGTCTGCTGGACGAGAATGCCGTTGGTATCCTTCAACAAGGCTCCTTTGAAGAACAGGAGCGCACAGTATTCTTTGAATCCGTGTATGAGAACCACGTTCCTCTCCTGGTACGTATAACAAGGCTGCCCCCATTTCAGGTCCTCGGTCAGTCCGCAGTCGAGAACGATCATCCTCAATTGCTTAAATTCTGCCCGCCACTTTTTTTCTTTTCGTAAGAAAGTATCGACCTTTGGATTCATTCCATCCATGTCTCGTTACTCCTTTATGCGTGAGCCACAGGTATACCGGTTCTGCTCTGTCCGGCTTACAGTATGACCTCTGTACTATGCCACCATACCCTTTCAGCGCTGTCAAACCGGCACGACCCTCACCGCACTTTTCGCTGCGTTCTGCGTTTCTGAATTTCCTCTTGACATGCCGCGCATGGTGTACTGTAGTTGTCCAATCCAAGGGGAGCTGTAAAAGGCTGAGAATTCTTTGCGAATAAACCCTTCGAACCTGATCCGGATAATACCGGCGCAGGGATTGGAAGACACTCGATTCTCGCCTTGTCCCTTTTTTGCAGTTCCCCTGGAAAAAATTCAAGGGAGGTACGTATGGAAAAAAAGGCAGGGTTGTTCGCCCCGGTATCAGAGGCGGACGTAACAAGGGCAATCACAAAGGCATATCTGAAGCAGCTCGATGAGTATGCACAGTCCGATGTGGTTATTGTCGGTGCAGGACCGAGCGGTCTTACCGCCGGTGCAGAGCTTGCAAAGTCGGGCATCAAAACGCTGATCATCGAACGCAACAACTATCTGGGCGGCGGATTCTGGATCGGCGGCTACCTGATGAACAAGATCACGGTCAGGGAGCCTTCGCAGAAGATACTCGATGAACTCGGCGTGCCGTACGAAGAGGCATGCGACGGCCTGTATGTTGCGGACGGTCCGCACGCAACGTCAAAGCTCATTGCTTCGGCATGCGACGCCGGCGTCAAATTCCTGAGTCTCACGCTCCTCGACGACCTTATTGTCAAGGACAACAGGGTAACGGGCGTTGTCATCAACTACGCACCGGTCGCTGCGATGCCGCGGGAGATCACCTGCGTCGACCCGGTTGCCATCGAGGCAAAGGTCGTGATCGATGCAACAGGACACGATGCAAAGGCCGTGAAGAAGCTCGAGGAACGGGGGCTGTTCCGGACCAAAGGAATGGGCCCAATGTGGGTGAATGAATCCGAGGACGGGGTCGTTGAATTCACGTCCGAGGTATTCCCGGGGCTGGTGACCACCGGTATGTCTGTCTCGACGACCTACGGTCTGGCGCGAATGGGACCAACCTTCGGGGCAATGCTGCTCTCCGGCAGGAAGGCTGCAGATGTGGTGAAAACAAAGCTGATGGTAGCACTATAACGTCCTGTCAGCTTCCGGGCAGGGGCTTCCTCTTCGGAGCCCCTGCATTTTATTTGGGACAATGCCCGGCCGGTATAGACAAGCTGCCGTTCCGGCTTTACATTATTCATATGAACATGCATGCGAAAATGAACTGGTTTTTTCTCATCCTTGTTGCGGCGGCTGGTAGTGCATCGCTGACCATGCAGGCCGGTGCTTCGGAGAAAGAGAGCGCATTTATTTCGGGAACGAAGATCACATACCAGGAATTCCGGAAGGACTATAAAAAGGGCTCTGTCCTGATACCCGGTAAGAACTACACTCTGTATGCGTGCGTTGACGGCACCGTGCAATTGCCCTTTTACAAAGGCGTACTTTCGGCGCACTATTATGTCGGAAGCTCATGCTACTCACCCGAGCAATTATATATAAGCCATGATGACGGACTCGGCCTGCAGAAAGCATTCGAGTTCCGGCACACGAAGGGCATGGAGTGGGTGACCGTCTCCGTGAATGTGGACGGCGGTATCGCCATCGTCGATTTTAAGCGGTGAATACCTTCGTGCCGGTTATTTCTTCCGCTGGTCGATAACGCGGACTGCCTTGCCGGCGCTGCGCTCGATGCTCTTGGGCTCGACCAGTTTCACCTTCGCGTTCACGCCCAGATAATCCTTGATATCATGCTCGATCTTTTTCTCCATGGTCTCGAGGACCTTAATCTCGTCGAACGGGATGCGGTCGCTCACCTCCACCCGCACCTCGAGGGTGTCGAGGGGCCCGTCCTTACCGACGATGAGCTGATAATAGGGCTCGATGCCCTCTGCCTTCAGGATAATACTCTCGATCTGCGAGGGGAACACATTGACACCGCGGATGATAAGCATATCGTCGGTCCTGCCGGTGATCCGCGACATGCGCATGGTTGTCCTTCCGCACACGCACGGCTGTGCCTCGAGCGTTGTCACGTCCCTGGTCCTGTACCGAACCAGGGGAATTGCTTCCTTGGTCAGCGTGGTGATGACCAGCTCCCCCTTTTCCCCATTCGGGACAGGCTGGAGCGTATCCGGGTTGATGACTTCGGGCAGGAAGTGGTCCTCGAACAGGTGGAGACCTTTTTTTGCCTCGAGGCATTCCACGGCAACGCCCGGGCCCATGATCTCGCTCAGTCCGTAGATATCGACTGCATCAATATTGAGTTTCTCTTCGATCTCGGTCCGCATGTTCTCCGTCCAGGGTTCGGCACCGAACACGCCTGCCTTGAGCTTGAGCGACTCTATGTCCACTCCCATCTCCCGCGCGACTTCCACAATGTTGAGCGCATAGGACGGCGTGCACGTGAGGACCGTTGACCCGAAGTCCTGCATGAGCATGACCTGTTTCTGGGTATTGCCGCCGGACATGGGGATGACCGCTGCGCCGATCTTTTCTGCCCCGTAGTGTATACCGAGACCACCGGTAAAAAGCCCGTATCCATAGGCGTTCTGCAGGATGTCTCCCTTATGGACACCTGCCGACGTCAGGGCCCGTGCCATCAGCTCGGCCCATGTTTCTATATCGCCCCGCGTGTATCCGACGACC
Source organism: bacterium (assembly GCA_021787655.1). Classification (GTDB taxonomy): domain Bacteria; phylum JAMCPX01; class JAMCPX01; order JAMCPX01; family JAMCPX01; genus JAJYLM01. The sequence goes on along the minus strand of JAJYLM010000115.1, from coordinate 1,232 downwards.
GTGGGTTTGCCGGTCGTTCCCGATGACGCGTGGATCCTCACGACGTCGTCCATATGAACGGCAAACATGCCGAATGGATAATTGTCTCTCAGATCGCTCTTGGTCGTGAACGGCACGTGCTCGATGTCCTTCAGGGTCTTGATGTGGTGCGGCTTGAGGCCTATCTTGTCGAACCGCTGGCGGTAGAACGGCACCCGGTCATACACCCAGCCGACAACCCATTTCAGTTTGTTCAGCTTGATCTCGTCAAGCTGTGTCCGTGCGGAGCTTTCTACCTCTCTGAGGATCATTCCATCTCCTTTGTGTACCCATAAAGAAAACTTTTTATGGCCAACTCTGGTTTTTTGAATTTTTCGTTCATCGCATCCAACCATACCATCTTTTCAGAAGGTTGAAAACGCGCAAACAGCCCGAGGAGAAACATGTTGATGGAGTATCCCGGATACCGGCTCAGCATCTCATTCACACCCGCACGGCGGCAGGTGATGCCCGGCTTCATCTCCATGAGCTGCTCCTGAATATGTCCTGGGTACGGCTTGAATCCGAGCGCAACGTCCGGAGGGGGAGTATGGAAATCCGACAGTATGACGATACCGTTGTCCTTCAGCAATGCTGCACCCCGCAATGCCTCGAGTTCCTCGAGTGCTATGAGAACATCGGCAGTGCCCTGCTCGATAATGGGGGAGTAGACCTTCCCGCCGTACCTGACGAAGCTCATGACTGCACCGCCCCGCTGCGCCATGCCGTGGACGTCGCTCTTTTTGACGTCGAATCCTGCATGCAGCGCGACCGAGGCGATGACATCGGTTGCCGATACGACGCCCTGCCCTCCGATGCCGGTAACGACGATGTTGACCACACCGGTATCCCTGTGCTGCTCCGGATTCATCACACCCCGCCCTTTTCCCTGGGTCCGTCACCGTCCGGAAGCGTGACGATTGCATCGAACGAACACACGTCGGCGCACAGCCCGCAGCCGGTACAGCTCACCGGATCGATATATGCAATTCCCTTTGCACGCTTGCGGCCCGCTGCCTTGTCCCCGGCCGGCTCCCACCAGATGGACGGGCAGTCGATGTTCAGACAGATGGTGCAGCCGGTACACAGATCCTTCTTGACGGTCATGGGCTTCGGCCTGCTCTTTTTGAATTCCGGCAGCAGGACGCACGGTGCCTTCGTTATAATGACCGCCGGACCATCAAACGCTGCTGCCTCTTTAATGGTTTTTTCGA
>JAJYLM010000114.1 GCA_021787655.1 bacterium | reverse complement strand
CAGCACATCCTGTTTGGGATACCGGCTGCTGCGGGGTCGATGTCTGTGTACAGCCGAGTATTTTTTGCAGGTCGCTGGGGAGATTCTGTGAGCACACCGAGGCGGTGTTCCCTGCCGGCACATATCCCGGTCCTCCGCTGCAATTGCTCATGAAGGTTATGAAAGAAATGAACATCAAAACAGCCAATAACTGCTTTTTATTGTTTGTTATTTTTTTCATGGGTAACCTCCCTTTTTTTTAACATACAGGAGCATTCGTTCTGTGTCAAGAATAGTGTTTGAATGGACAGATATCCGTGCTGCGTATCGGTATGAGGCCGCTGCAGCGGAAAAGCTGTTAACTTTTGACGGGAGCACCCGGCCTGACCGTGCATACCTGGATCAGAATTTTCGATGCAGCGCCCTTGCCGATGGCCGCTTTCGTGCCTTCCGATGATACTATCATGGGGCCGCCCGAGGCATTAATAACCTTTATCCTGCTGCCGCTGCGTATCCCTATATTGATGAGCTTTTTTATAAAGCCCATTCCGCCCGTTACCTGTTTCACAATGCCTTCCTCTCCGGATTTCATGGAGCTTAACGGACTGAGCTGCGGTTGTTCTTTCCTGTCGGTTTCCTTTTTTTCATTCTCCGGCTGCATGTATAATTGATAATGATTTTCAACAGCGTTGTCAACAGTTGCGTTCACCATGAGACACAGCAGTCTTTTCTAAAGGCTTGACTTTGAAAGATCTGGATATTAGGTGTTTGATATGCTGACAGAAGAACCACGTGATAAGGTGAAGACGAACCGATCGGTGAATGTGAGTCTCGGGTTTTCCCCGCAGGATAGTACCCATGGAAATGCCAAAGAAGTACAGCTGATGCAGGAAGGAGAAGAGCAACATGCACCCGGTGAAGGCAGCGGAGGTCCTTCAGAACCCGCCCGTTTCGGGGCGCCTGCCGTCGTAGATTTTTTTCTCAAGATAGCAACTGTTTCCGTCATCGGTTTTTTTGTCGTTGCCTCGGTTTATTACGGTTCGTTCGCACGGATATGGGAGATGACGATAGCACGTGGCAGGGTATTCAGCTTTTTTACCTACGCTTCGATAAGTTATTCTGCAATAACGCTCTTTTACCTGCTGTTCAGAACTTTCTTATGGGTAGCCTATAAGCCGCACATGCTCGCGTCAGGCGATGAAATGCCTGTCGTGAGTGTCATCATCCCTGCATATAATGAAGGCGCACTTGTGGAAAAGGCGATTAAAGCAGCCATAGAATCCGGTTATCCCCTGCAGAAGCTCGAGGTTATTTGTGTCGATGACGGTTCAAAGGATGACACGTTCCTCTATATGCAGAAAGCAAAGGCGAAGTATCCCGGCACTGTTACGCTGATCAAGCTGCCCGGTAATAAGGGGAAGCGTCATGCACTGTACCAGGGATTCCAAAAAGGGAAAGGCAGCATATTCGTAACGATAGATTCGGACAGTATCATAGAAAAGGGCGCAATTTCCCAGATTATCGCCCCGTTTTTGAGAAACGAAAAGATTGGCGCCGTGGCGGGAAATGTCAAGGTCTTGAACAAGCATGAGGGCATTGTCCCGAAGATGCTCGGGGTGAGTTTTATCCTTTCATTCGATTTTACCCGGGCATGCCAGTCAACGTATGGATCTGTTCTGTGCTGCCCCGGGGCATTTTCTGCATACCGTGCGGAAGTCGTGCAGAAGGTCAAGGATCAATGGCTTCATGAGGTGTTTATGGGCGAGGTCTGCACCTATGGCGAAGACAGGGCGCTTACCAATATGGTCCTTAAACAAGGGTTGTATACGACCTATCAGAACAGTGCCGTTGTCCTGACGCAGGTCCCCACGAACTACAGCAAGCTCTCCAAGATGTACCTGAGATGGGAACGGAGCAATATACGGGAGTCGCTCATCCTCTCAACATTTATTCTCAAGAAATACAGGGAGAAACACAGGGTACTGCCCTTCGTTAATTTCGTGATTGTGAATATGCGGTATCCGTTCCAGTACTATGCGATGTTTTTTCTGTTAATCAACCTTTTCACATATCCTGCAAACATATTCAGGTATCTTTCGCTGGTTGGGGTCGTCTCGCTGGTGTATATGATATATTACATCCGGGCGGAGAAGAATTCAGATTTTGTCTACGGTATTCTCTATTCCTATTTTTCCATCTTCACGCTGCAATGGATATTTCCCTATGCCATGGCAACATTAAAGAGCAAATCCTGGATGACGCGATAACTGCTACGCCTGTCCTTTATTTGTTTTATAATAGGTTGAGAGTCTCTTGCTCAGTGCATTATAAACACTGGTTACACTGTAGTGTAAAAGCTCATACAGTACACCTATGACGATAAACATAAACTTGAGCAGCCACATAGTCATTGCCTCCATAGTAGAAATTGATTTAGCAGTTTTTATGCCAATTTAAAGTGCTTGTTTTTCAATACATTGGTTTCAATATGTGATGTTCATGCACACTTTTGTAAATAAAACATCACAGATTGGCATTACCGCGTTTCTTACCGGGGATAAATGTTTTGCCCGGTTTTTATTGGTGAAATTTGTTCGTATTCTTAATAAAAAGCTTGCATCTTAATAATAGATCGTGTATGTTTAACAGTATAGAACAGATTCATTGTTTAACACAGTATAGCCTGACTTTCGTGTTTAAATTTATACAATTATAGAGTAAATGAGTAGTCAGCGAGGTTCTTTTGAGAAAGCATGAGCAACAGATTTATATTTTTTTGAGCATAATAGTTGTAATGCTTGCCACTGTCATAGGGTTAAGAGCATACACCTCCTTGACGATTGGCAAAATCAAGAGACTCGTCGCAGTGACCCACACAGAGAGGAATCTCATCGATGCTCTCATGGTTTCCGTGAATTCAACCCCCGAACCAAGGATTTCTGAAAAATCTATTACAGGACTTGCACAAGGCATCCGGCTTTTGGACAATTATGCGAATCCTGATCCCGAGTGTGCCGTACTCCTGGATACAATAAACCGGGGGATAAACAGATTCGAAGACGGAGTGGCTGCAGCCGACAGATCCGCCGTGGATAGTGCCGGGGCAGATATCCATAAGAACCTCGACGTCTTTATACAGCGGCAGGAGTCTATGAATAGCCGGCGTCTCCATACGGTTTATCTCATAACGACCCTGTTGCTGGCAGGGATGATCATCGTTCTTCTGATCTTTGCCCTGTATCTTTATACGAGTATATTTTTACCGATTAAAAAGGTGCTTCCTGTTCTGAAATCGGTTGAACAGGGCGATCTGTCCCAACGGGTCGATATTCGGGCAAAAGGCATGATTGCTGATATAAAAAGTGCCGTCAACAGTATTATCGCGAGTCTGCAGGTCTATACGAACCAGCTGGAGGCTATGGTCGAAGACAGGACACGCGACCTTCGGCGCAAGGAATTTTATATCGACAATATGCACGACGGTTTGTGCGTTCTTGACAGGGACGACCGGATCATCGACATCAATCCTGCCTTTACAAGGATGCTCGGGTATACAAAGGAAGACGTTACCGGCAGATCGATTTTCGACCTGTTTGACGAAGAGAACCGAAAGAGGCTGAAGGAAGAATTCGTTAAAAGAGACCGGGGAGAATCATCGACCTATGAAATCAATATTATGACGAAGGCACAGGTTTCCATCCCTATCATTACGAGCGGAGCACCGGTTATAGAAGACGGCGTCCTCAACGGAAAGATCGGGATCTACACGGACATCAGCTTTCTCAAGAAGCTTCAGAGCGAGCTGGAGATCAAAAACAGGGAACTGGAAAAGGCAAACAAGGCAAAATCCGATTTTCTGTCAAGTATGTCCCATGAGCTTCGCACACCGCTCAACGCCATTATCGGCTTCTCCGAGGTCCTGCTGGAACGGAACTTCGGCGGGATTACCGCGAAACAGGAAGAATACATCAAGGACATCTACGAAGCAGGTGAACACCTTCTCCTGCTCATTAACGACATTCTGGATCTGTCCAGGGTAGAATCCGGCCAGATGATATTTGAGCCCACGGAATTTTATGTTCGTGATCTCGTTGATCAAAGTATGACCATGATCAAGGAGCGTGCACTGCGGCATTACATCAATCTTTCGCAGGAGATTTCGCCGGACGTGACGACCGTGTATGCCGATGAGAGAAAGATCAAACAGGTTCTGTACAACCTGCTCAACAATGCAATCAAGTTTACGCCGGACAACGGAAGCGTATGGATCGTCGTGAGCAAAGTTGCGGGAGACATCGTCTTCAGTGTCGAAGACACAGGTATCGGCATCCCCGAAGAGGCAATGTCAAAGCTGTTTTATCCGTTTTCGCAGATACGCCTGCTGCACCCATCCATCAATGAAGGCACCGGTCTTGGCCTCTCTATTGTAAAAGCGATCGTTGAACTCCATGGCGGCAAGATTTGGGTTGAAAGCAAGGTCGGGAAGGGCAGCAAATTTTCCTTCACCATTCCTTCGGCCATACGGCATGTAACCGTGATTCCGGCGACCGGGGACGTACAAAAAAGGGTTGATGGAAACCACGTGCTCGTGGTCGAGGATGACAAGGCTATCGCGAAACTTATCAAGGGATACCTCCAGGCTGCGGGCTACCGTGCCGACGTTGTGCATGACGGGGAACAGGCGCTGGTATCGGTCAGGGAGTTAAAACCCGATGTTATTACCCTGAACCTGTCAATACCGAAAAAAAACGGCTGGACAGTCCTCAAGGCGCTGCATGCCGATCCCGACACAACACACATACCGGTCGTCATTATCTCATCGATTGAAGAGGGGAAAGAGGCGCTGAAACTCGGGGCTGCATCATTTATTTTGAAGCCCATCGACCGGCAAACCCTGCTTCACGAGATGGAAAGGGTCTGCGGCAGGATACACTCATGAGAATACTTGTTGTGGAAGACGATCCAAAAAGTGCGCGGCTCATGAAGGATATTCTTGAACTGCGCGGCTATGTCGTCATCGAAGCGAGCAATGGCTTGTCCGCGATGCGCATCATCAACGATCACACACCGGACTTGATCTTCATGGATATGAACCTCCCCGGCATGGATGGTATTACACTGACAAAGCTCATCAAGACCAGCACCCGTACCAGCGGTATACCGGTCATCGCCCTTACTGCTTCAGCAATGAAAGGCGACCGGCGCAGGTTTATCGATGCAGGGTGCGATGATTACATCAGTAAGCCGTTTCACGTGAAGGACATCCTTGATAGTATCAAAAAGTACGGAAAAGCACCGGAACTGGAGGTCATCCAGCATCCCCCCATTATCCTGGTTGCAGATGACAGGCCGGAAAATATCGAGTTGATTTACGCGACCCTGGCTCCCATGGGATATAACATCATTAAGGCTGTCAATGGTGTTCAGGCGCTGGAAAAAATACGATCGCTGCGTCCCGACATTGCACTGATCAATGTTTTCATGCCGGAACTGAACGGTATCGAGGTTTGCAGAAATATTAAATCAGACGATCAATTCGCAGCGCTTCCGGTCATCATGATAACGGCGCTCAATGACGAAGATGCAAAGATGAGGGCCCTTTCTGTCGGGGCGGACGAGTTTCTGACAAAACCTATCGACCGGTATGAACTTATGGTGCGGGTGGGAAATCTCCTCAAGATCAAAAAAAATATCGACAATCTGCACAATCAAATCATGGAAAAAACAAAGGAGTTGCACAGCACCGTCGTTGAGCTGCAGGACACCAATATGAACATCATCTACAAGCTTTCGCGGGCAATAGAATATGTGGATCATGATACCGGCAATCATAATATAAGGGTCAGCAGGTACGTGAAAAGCCTGGCGGAGGCACTGGGGTTCACGAGGGCAGAGGTCGAGATGATGTCCATGGCAAGTTCCCTGCACGACATCGGCAAAATAGGTGTCCCTTCGTCAATACTGCTCAAACCGGCCGGCCTTACGGAAGAAGAGTTTGAACAGGTAAAAAAGCACCCCGGCATAGGGTTCAATATCCTGGAGAATGCCGGGTCGAGACTCCTCGATATGGCAGGCCAGATAGCATTTACCCACCATGAGAGGATTGATGGGACCGGATATCCCCGGGGTCTCAAAACGGAAGAAATTCCCCTGGCAGGAAGAATAACGGCAGTTGCAGATGTCTTTGATTCAATGACCATAAAAAGGCCATACCGGGATGCCCTTTCTGTGGACCAGACAGTTGAATATATAAAATCTCACGCCGGTACGCAGTTCGATCAGCATATTACGGACGTTTTTGTAACGCATTTGAAAGATATCCTTGATATAAAACACCTTTTATCAGATTGATGACGCTTGTTTTTGCTTGACTTACTCGACGTTTAACGTTACCGGTTTTTCATGCACTGGTTAACCCAAATTACCCCTGTTTTTATGACCGGAAGCAGTATGAGTGCACTGCATGCGCTCTGGACCTTTCCAGCACTTGTCCTGCTTGCGCTGGTCATTGCATGGTCCGCGGAATCTGCGCAATATTTTATATCTCAGGGACTTGCACTTGCGCTGCTTGCCTGGCTGCAAACAGCACCGGAGTTTATGGTTGAAGCGGATCTTGCATGGCACCGGGAGGTCCATTTGATGCTTGCAAACCTGACAGGTTCACTCAGACTTTTGACAGGTGTCGGCCTGCCGCTCGTTTTTTTTGTGTCGTACCTGTATCACCGCAAGCACAGAAATGGTTCGACTATCCGCATAGAAAAGCCGCATTCGATCGAGATTGCATTCTTTTCCGTCGGTGTGCTGTACCTGCTTATTATATATCTGAAGGGAAGTTTATCCATTGCCGATGGTATCGTTCTGCTGCTCG
>JAJYLM010000113.1 GCA_021787655.1 bacterium | reverse complement strand
GTTCGATGCTGCCGATATTGCGGTATCCAGGGCAGGGGCATCCACCCTGTACGAACTTGCAGTGTACGGGATACCGTCCATCCTTCTGCCGTACCCATCCGCGGCTGCGGACCACCAGACGCTGAATGCGGAGGAGGTCGCCGGCGGCGGCGGTGCAGTCGTCATACCCGCGGCCACACAGGATCCCGGGCTGTTGGTCAGCCATATCCGTGCGCTCGCAGATGATCCCGTGAGGCTGCAGCACATGTCCGGTGCGATGACGGCATGGGCAAAGCCCGGTGCCGCTGCGGCGATTGTCGATGAGATGAAGATCCTCGCAGGGAAAGGAACCACATGCACAAGAGAATAAGGCACATACATTTTGTCGGAATCGGCGGTGCAGGAATGAGCGGCATCGCAGAGCTCCTCATCAATATCGGCTATGAGGTGAGCGGTTCCGACCAGAAACAGTCGAAGGTCACCGAGCGGCTCCAGGCGCTCGGCGCATCCGTGACGATCGGCCACCGGGCGTCGAACGCACAGGGTGCGCACGTCGTCGTGTTCTCATCCGCAGTCAGAGACGACAACCCGGAGCTGGTGTACGCGCGGGAGCACAACATTCCGGCGATACCCAGGGCAGAGATGCTGGCGGAACTCATGCGGGTAAAATATGCGGTTGCCATAGCCGGGAGCCACGGCAAGACCACGACGACGTCTCTGGTTTCCCTCGTTCTTGCCTCGGGCGGGCTCGATCCGACGAGCATCGTGGGAGGCAAGGTCAATATCTTCGGTTCCAATGCGAAGCTCGGACAGAGCGAATACCTTGTCGCCGAGGCCGACGAGAGCGACGGCAGCTTCCTCAAACTCACCCCGACCATAGCCATCGTAACGAACATTGACCCCGAGCACCTGGATTATTATAAAACGTTCGACCGCGAAAAGGACGCATATGTGGAATTCATCAACAAGGTACCGTTCTACGGCCTTGCTATCCTGTGCCTCGATGAGGAGAACGTGGCGTCCATCATGCCCAGGATCAAGGTACGACGGATGACCTACGGACTATCGGCACAGGCCGACGTCCAGGGATACAACGTCGTTCAGCGGGGCGGAGAGTGCGATTTCTCGGTCAATGTCAGGGGCAAGCCCTACGGTTCCTTCACTATCCACATGCCCGGGGTCCACAACGTCTACAATGCCCTTGCAGGAATTGCCGCAGGTGTTGAACTCGAGCTCGAGCCGGAAAAAATAAAAGAAGGCATCGGGAAATTCAACGGCGTCGAACGCAGGTTCCAGATCAAGGCAACAATCAATGACATCATTATCGTGGATGATTACGGACATCATCCAAAGGAGATAAAGGCGACGCTGGCAGGCGCTAAGAACGGATGGAAGCGAAGGCTCATTGTGGTGTTTCAGCCGCACCGGTACACGAGGACCATGCTGCTGTTCAATGATTTTCTGACTGCGTTCTATCAGGCAGACGTCCTGATTATTACGGACATCTACTCTGCGGGCGAAGATCCTATACCGGGCGTCGATGCATCCAGGCTCTTCACTGCCATGAAGGACATGGGGTACAAGGACGTCCGTTACATTCAGGACAAGGAGAAGATCGTGGATGAACTCGAGCGCACGGTGGTGCCGGGCGACATGGTGATAACCCAGGGTGCGGGCGACATCCTGACGGTCGGGGATGGACTTATCAAGAGGTTGAAAAAGCATGACTGATCTGAAAGAACTGACATCTGTTCTCAGGGGCAGCGTGCTGTTCGATGTGCAGATGCACGAGTACACGAGCATGCAGGTCGGCGGCGCATGCGTCTGTGTGTTCACGCCGGCGGATACGGCAGACATAACGGCCTTTCTCGAGTGGGCGCGGCGCAACGAGGAACGCTACTTCGTGATGGGCTCAGGCACGAACCTCATTGTCCGGGACAAGGGCGTCCGTTCCCCGATTATCAGGATCAAAGACACCCTCGATTCCCTGCAGGTGGAACAGGAGGACGCATCCGGCGTGGTGATGACCGCGGGTGCCGGGATACCGCTCGCGCAGCTCGTGAAGTACTGCACCGAGCACGGGCTCTCCGGCATGGAGCCGCTCGCAGGCATTCCCGGGACCCTTGGCGGTGCACTGGCAATGAATGCGGGGACCGCAGGGGGAACGGTTTCGGACATCGTGGAAACGGTGACCTTCATCGAGCGGTCCGGCAGGACGAGGACATTGAACAGGAAGGCAATGGGTTTCGGCTACAGGACATGCAGGGAGCTCTCGTCGAGCAGCATCGTCGTATCTGCCGTGGTGCGTCTGCGGAAGTCCGATGCGAAACGGGTGAGCAGCAGCGTCGCGGCAGTGCTCGAGGAGAAGACACGGACCCAGCCTCTGAATTATCCAAGCAGCGGGTCCATCTTCAAAAACCCTCCGAAGGTCAAGGCATGGAAGCTGCTCGACGAAGCAGGTATGCGCGGCGTCAGGGTACGGGGAGCGAAGTACTCGGAACTCCACACGAACTTCATCGTGAATACCGGGCAGGCGCGGGCCGAGGATGTCCTGACGCTCATTGATGCAGGTATCGAGAAGGTCAGGGAAAAAACAAAGATAAAGCTTGAACTCGAAGTCGTTATTATAGGTGAACCATGACAGAAAATATTCCGAAAACCATGAACGTCGGGGTCCTGTACGGGGGACTGTCTGCAGAGAAGGGCATTTCGCAGATGAGCGGTGAAGCGGTGGTGAAATCACTGCTCAAGCTCGGGTACAAGGCGACCGGCATCAGCGTGGACAGGGCGCTCCCGTCCAGGCTGAAAGAGGAGGGTATCGGCGCAGCGTTCAATGCACTCCACGGAAAGTTCGGTGAAGACGGTGTCGTCCAGGGCGTTCTCGAGCTCATGGGCATACCGTACACGGGATCCGGTGTCGCAGCGAGCGCCCTCGCAATGGACAAGGTTTTGACGAAGCACCTCCTGACCGGTGCCGGGATCCTGACGCCCCCGTTTCTCGTTGTGGGCAAACCAATCGAGTATTCCCAGCTGCTCAGGCAGAGCGGTATGAACCTGCCCTACATGGTCAAGCCGGCGTGCGAGGGATCGAGTATCGGCATCAGCAAGGTCTCGGTACCCGAAGAACTGCCCGGTGCGCTTGCCGAGGCATTCACCCATGACAGCCGGGTTTTGATCGAAAAATTTATCGAGGGACAGGATGTCACCGTCGCAATCTACGACGAAGCGGTACTCGGATCCATGGAGATCCGGGTCAGGGAAGGTTCCGGCAGGCAGTTTCTGGATTATGAGGTCAAATACACAGAAGGCCTGGAGGTCTTCAATATCCCGCCGTCGCTGCCGGGCAATGTCCTGAAGTCCGTGGAAGAGGCGGCGCTGAATGCCCACGCACTGCTGGGGTGCAGCTTTTACTCTCGGATTGATTTCAAGGTCGCACCTGCGGGCAGGCCGTACCTGCTCGAGGTCAATACGCTCCCCGGTCTGACCGCGCTGAGTTACGTTCCGAAGATAGCGGAAAGCAGGGGGATGAATTACGAAGACCTGATCAACGGTATACTCCAATCGGCAAGCTTGAAGGGAAGGGTTTAAGGCATTCGATCATGATTTCAGACTTTAAAATACCGCAGAAAAATGTACCCGGCAGGCGGTTCAAACGCGGCCTCAGGATACGTTCCTCTGCAGGCTATGCAGCCTCCGTCCTGGTCGCAGCCGGCCTCGTTGCCGGAGGATTTGCGGGGTACCGCAGGGCTGCCGGCTTCATCAGCACATCGAGGATCTTCGCCCTCAGACAGGTCAGCATCAAAGGGTACGAGCATGTTCCGCCCACGGAGATCATCCGGGCATCGGGGTTGACCATGGGTGAAAACATCTTTACCATACCGCTGAAAGCCGTGCGTGCGAACATCCTGTCCATCCCCTGGATCAACAGCGTTTCGATCAGAAAATCCCCGCCGCACAGGATCGATATCACGGTGGGCGAACGGAAGGTTTACTGCATGATCCTGCTCGGCAGTCTCTACTATGTCGACAGTGACGGGGTCATATTCAAACAGGTGGACAGTCATGATTCGACGAACTACCCCGTCATCACGGGGTTTGCGTTCAAACGGGAGAATTTTATAGATACACCGATCCAGCCTGTGATCGACGCGACCGCGTTTATCCAGACGCTCGATCACGATTCTATTGTCGTCGGCAAGGACATCTCTGAACTCCATGTGGATGATACCGGATATACGCTCATAACAACCGACGGGCTCATGATCAGGTTCGGCAGGAGCGATCTTGACGCGCGGATCGATAAATTGAATGACCTGATGCGGTATTTCGGAGAGCGGATGCAGCTGGTATCCCTGGTCGACCTGCGGTTCGCAGGCATGGGAGTCCTCCGCTACAAGGCGGGCGTCCTTTCCGGGATCGATCTTCAGGAACAGGACAGCGCACCGATGACAGGTAATGCAGACGGTGTGAATCCAATAAAGGAGGTGAACAGCAGTGCCAAAAAAGGATAATATGATTGTTGGCCTTGATATAGGGACAACAAAAATTTGCGCTATTGTGGGAGAGCTCAAGGAAGGGACCATCGATATCGTGGGTATCGGCAAGGTGTCGCCGTCGCACGGCCTGAGCAAGGGAAACATCATCAACATCGAAGCAACGGTCAAGGCGATACGGCAGGCGATCGAAGAGGCGGAGCTCATGTCCGATTACGAGATAACGAGCATCTATACCGGGATAGCCGGGGATCACATCAAGAGCTTCAACAGCAACGGCGTGATCGCCATCAAGGACAGGGAGGTGAAAGCAAGCGACATCAAGAGGGTCGTGGACGCTGCCAAGGCAATGCCGATTCCCCAGGACAGGGAGGTCATCCACGTCATACCGTATGAGTTCATCATCGACGATCAGGGCGGCATCAAGGACCCGACAGGCATGTCCGGCGTACGGCTCGAGGCCAAGGTGCACATCGTGACCGCGAACATGTCGTCGTCCATGAACATCATCAAGGCGTGCAACAGGTCGGGACTGATGGTGTCGGATATCGCCCTGCAGTCCATTGCCTCAAGCGAGGCCGTGCTGAACCCCGAAGAAAAGGACCTCGGTGTCGTTATCGTCGATATCGGCGGCGGGACCACGGACATAGCGATATTCTACGATGGCAGCATCAAGTATACGAGCGTCATAGGGCTCGGGGGAGAACATGTGACCAAGGACGTCTCCGTCGGACTGCGCACTCCCATCCATGAGGCCGAGAAGCTCAAGATAAAATACGGGACTGCACTGCGGGCGAACGTGGACAAGGCAGAGATGGTCGAGGTGCCGGGCATCGGGAGCAGGAAACCGAGGACCATATCCCGCTCGACGCTGGCAGAGATCATCGAACTGAGGGTGGAAGAGATCCTGTCGCTGGTCGACAAGGAGCTGGTCAAGTCCGGGTTCAAGGAGTTCATTTCCGCGGGTGTGGTCCTGACCGGCGGCAGCTCGATGCTCGAGGGTATCGTTGACCTCGGCGAGCAGATATTCAACCTGCCGGTCCGGATAGGTTTTCCCCTCGGGGTCGGAGGACTCACGGACGTCGTTAAAGACCCGTCGTACGCAACGGCGGTCGGTCTCGTTATCTACGGGAGCAAGCACATGCACGTGCGTGCGTACAGCGGAAGGGACACGGATCTGTTACGGAGCATCAGGGAGTTTTTTTCGAATATAGCGTCAAAATTATTTGTCAAAAAAGGAGGATAACATGTTTGAGTTGAGTAACGAGTATCATCATTCGGCGAAGATCAAGGTTATCGGTGTCGGCGGCGGCGGCGGCAATGCGGTCAACACGATGATAAAGCAGGGAATGAAGGGCGTCGACTTCATTGCAGCGAACACGGATATGCAGGTGCTGACGAAGAACAAGGCGTCCTACAAGATACAGCTCGGCGCCAAACTGACCAAAGGGCTCGGTGCAGGTGCAAATCCGGACATCGGCAAGGATGCAGCGCTCGAGGACGAGACGAAGATCAAGGACGCACTGGCCGGTTCGGATATGATATTCCTGACCGCAGGCATGGGGGGCGGGACCGGAACGGGTGCAAGCCCGGTCATCGCAGAGATAGCGAAGTCCCTGGGTGCGCTGGTCGTGGCGGTCGTCACCAAGCCGTTCGAGTTCGAAGGCAAGCGAAGAACGTCGAAAGCGGAAAAGGGCATCGAAGAACTTTCGCAGTACGTGGATACCCTGATCGTCATTCCGAACGACCGGCTGTTCAATATATCGGACAACAAGACCACAGTGCTCGATGCCTATGTCAAGGTCGATGAGGTACTCGTGCATGCGGTGCGGGGCATATCGGACATCATCACAATCCCCGGCCTCGTCAATGTGGATTTTGCGGACGTAAAGACCGTCATGAGCGAGATGGGCATGGCAATGATGGGGACCGGCAGGAGCGGCGGAGAAAAGAGGGCGAAGGACGCTGCCCAGGAGGCGATTTCCAACCCGCTGCTCGAAGACATATCCATCAACGGTGCACGGGGTGTCCTGATCAACATTACCGGCGATGCGTCCCTGACGCTCAACGAAGTCAAGGAGGCGTGCGAGCTCGTGAAGGAGCAGGTGGACGAAGACGCAAACGTCATCTACGGTACCGTCATCGATGAAGCCATGGGAGAAAGCCTTAACGTTACGGTTATCGCGACCGGGTTCGGCGAGCGCAACACGAAGGACAAATACCCGGGCAAGCTATCGGTGATCCACAACGACGGAAACCGTGAGATCCCTGCGTTCAAGCGCACGGACAAAAAAATAGACGAGATCGATTCCGTGAAATCCGTAAAAAAGGTCATGCTGACCGGATATGATGAAGATGAACTGGATATTCCCACTTTTCTGAGAAAGAAAGCCGAT
>JAJYLM010000112.1 GCA_021787655.1 bacterium | reverse complement strand
TTTTATCCGGAGGCGGTTTGAGATGACAACGGTGTCAAAGGCTGGTATACTGAATATTCATGGAAGATCATACACGCATAGAAAACATAACCATTTACTGGGGCAGGCATAAGGGACCCCTGATCTACTCCAATACCTTTGTCGTGGACACCGGCTTAACGCCGGTGATCGTCGACCCGGGCGGCGAGTCGGACGACCTGAAGAAGATGAGCGAACACAAAGCGTTCATCGTGAACACGCATTTCCACGGGGACCACCGGAGGCTGAATTACCTGTTCACGCGGAGCGAGTTCTTTGCGCCTGAGCCCGATGCACCCATGCTCCGGAGCAACGAGCGTTTTATCGATGCCGTGGGGATCACGGACAAGGAACTGCGCGAGCAATGGCTCCACGTCGTGAGGACGATCTACAACATCACCGAGCACCCGGTGTCCGGTACATTCGCTGACCGCGATGATGTCGTGGACAAATCATTCGGGATCAAGGCCATAGCGCTGCCCGGACACACGCAGGGCCACAGCGGCTTATACTTCGGGAGCGCCTCGCTGACCCTGATAACGGACATCGACCTGACGGATTTCGGCCCCTGGTACGGGAATTCCGTGTCGGACATCGATGCATTCCTCGCTTCCATCGACAAGGTCCGCAGCCTGGAGTCCCGGTATTTCATCACGTCGCACTCCTCGAAGATCTACACGCGGGACGAACTGCTGCCGCTCCTCGACAAGTTCGCGGCGCACGTGCGCAGGAGGGATACGGCACTGCAGGAGCTGATGAAGGCAAAGGGTGCGGTTTCCCTGGACGAGCTTGCGACCTACGGTATTATCTATCCCCGCACCTCCCTGGCGAACAATCCTGCCCTGCATTTTTTCGAAAAGAAGATGATCGAAAAGCACCTCCGGCGCAACGGAATAAAAACAGGGTTCTGATACGGCTGTTCCGGTTATCTGTTGGGGCTGCGGTCTGAAAATTATGGCCAGAAGGCTACGGAAGGGTTACGCCCACTCTATCAGTGCCTGGACGACCGGCGATTGCGTGTCCGCATGGAGCCCCTCGATATAGCTGGCACGGGGCGATGCCTGCTCAGCCATGTTCATGATTACGCGGTCCTTGTAGGCCGCCTCGTCCACGTAGTTCACCTGGAGGGTTTTTATCGTGTCCTGCGCGGCAATGCCGGGTGCGAAGCAGTCCATGATCCAGTCAACATACCGCGCATTGTTCACGTGCCTGTTGACGTCGAGGTCACCGGTCATGACCTCCCGGGCGTGGCAGAGCTGTGCCGGTCCGGGCGGTTTGATCTTGTCGAGGTGTTCGTCGAAGGCAGCGACCCCCGGGTTTTCCGGCAGGGTCACGGGCAGTGACTGTATGCGCTGCGGCCTGTGGCTCTCCTTGTTGATGAGGATCCACAGGGAGGTCACGGAGATCATCGCACGGTTGTCCTGATCCAGCACCAGAAAGTCCCGCAGCGCGAAAAGGCGGTCTTTGCCCTTGGGCCATGTCCTGATTGTGACGGTCTCCTTCCATGCCGGCATGCGCTCGATCCTGAGCTTGATCCTCGAGAGGACCCAGAACGTGCCGAACGGCTCGAGGTCGTGATACCCGACCCCAAGGTCGTACGAGTGGTTGACCGCTGCCTCCTGCATGTAGCTGAACAGGGTGGGCAGTCTCAGTTTCCATCCGGCATCGACGTCATACGACCGGACGACAAAGGTTTGTTCCCAGACTGGTTTCATACGCTCCTCATTGTCACGGAGCATACCTTGCTCCCGCCGGAAAATGCAAGGAAGCGGTTTACCGGGAACGTGTGTTTAAGCACTAAGGAAACTTCCTTAGTGCTTGTTGGGCGAACCTCAACCGGGTCTATTTCTTCCGGATTATAAGCCTGACATTGTGCGCATCGAGCTCTTCGGTTTCATAGGCATAGCCGCGCTCATCGAGCTTTGCGTACAGGAACACCGGGACGCGTTCGTGCAGGACCACCAGGCGCTGTGCCGGGTCCAGCCGTGCCATGGTTTCGAGGATCATGGCCATGGGGCCGGGCGGCTCAAGCCCGCGGACATCGAGCTCCACGGTGTTTCCCTGTTCCCTGATCCGTTCCCGGTCATCCGTTTCCTGCCGGCGGGCGTCTGTGACGGCAGTCCTGTAAAACCAGATCCGGAAATGGTCGTCTGCAAGCTGTTCAGTCTCGTGATCGAAACCCTTGCCGGCAAGTACATCATAGAGCGGGACAGGCTCAAACAGGGTTTCCAGGATCAGCGCTTCTCCCTGCGGTATCCGTGCTGCAGTCTTCATGATGATCTGGAACGGCTCGCCGCCGGTCTTCATGATATCGCGGACATCGAGCGGTGTTGTCCGGACGCTGCGCTGCTCAATGAAGTTCCTGACCGGTACAGACGGCGTACCGGAACGTTCTTCCAGGTCCGCAGCGACGGTGTCCGGGACAGCCTCGCCGGCAGCCCTGTTCAGGGTGCTGATCAGCTCGCTCAGGTTCACGCCTGCAACCTTTGCAGCGTGCTGGACCGTTGCGAGGCGCGCAAACGTGTTCCGCATGACCGGGTTTTTCAGCAGTCCGAAGCGTGCGTTGTAGGAAACGAGCACATCGACAAGCTCAGGATGCCGCGCGATCATATCGGCAATCTTTGTCTTGGGCGTTATCTTCATCTGAACCCCATGCGCTTTTTTGTTTCCGGTGCTATCCTGTCCGGGGTCCACGGGGGATCCCAGACGACCTCAACCCTGACGCCGTTGACGCCGTCCATCCTTTTGATCACGTTCTCGACGCCGTTCGTTATACTCGCGTGCAGCGGGCACCCGCGTGCAGACAGGGTCATGGTCACAATCACATCGTTCTCACCGTTCACCTGTATCCCGTAGATCAGCCCGAGCTCCACGATGTTCAGCCCGAGTTCCGGGTCGATCACTGCTTCAAGCGCCTTCAGCACAGCTTCCTGCGTAACCATATATCCTCCTTACTTCCTCAATACATTTGCAATATTCCAGAGAAACGCCAGCGCACCTGCCAGCATGAGGGCACCGGATACCCTGACGATCACAGCGGCCTGTTCCACGATACCGGCTGTCATAAGCAGGATGGCCCCGTTGAACACGAACAACTGAACCCAGGTGAGCCGGTCGCTTATCAGATCTTTGGTCATGGGGACCTTCTCCAGCCCTATCTTCGGGCTGTACTTGTTGTACCACTGCAGAAACGGTACGATCTTGTGCATCATACCCACGATATACATGCCTGCAAAGCCGAGCAGCCCGAGGACAGCATACGCCATATCGATGCGATACGAATGCCCGAACGCGAACATGCCAGCACCAATCATGCCGGCAAGCAGGAGGTACCCGGTCGCACAGATCGAAAACCATATCGCGGGCTCGATCTTTTTGCGCGACCTCATCCTGAAAATCACCCGCATCTGTACCAGGTAACTGATGATACCCGCGACCATGATGCAGCTGCCGGCGAGCCCGAGCCAGTGGATCCCGCTGATCCCGGGAACGATAAGGTGCAGCAGGAAGAAGAGCATCAGCATGAGCAGGCCTGCGGTGAGCAGCACCAGGGACGTCCAGCCGTACGATTCATCATACCCGTGCGACAGCACGAACATGGGGATGAGCCTGAAGGAAAAACCGATGATGATGAAACAAACCCATCCGATGCCAGCCCCGGCAATGTGCAGGTACAGAAGGTCAAGAGGATCTGCCACGATGACACGGTGCATATCGACAGCAGCAAGCGAGCCGGTGACCAGGGTCACGAGGAGAAAGCCCAGCGCTGCGATGACAAACCAGACCGCAAGGTCCGGCTTTTTCATACCCTTCATGGTCAGCGCGATGTCGCCGAGGAACAACAGGACTGCAGTGCCTGCCAGGCCTGCCCCCGGTGCCGGCGATGTGCCGGTGGCGAACGCAGCGACGAGCCAGGCGACCCCGCCGAGGAACACAAAGAAGACGAACCGCGCGATCCGTTCGCTGAACAGTGCCTGCTCTGTGATGACCGGCACCAATTGGAGCATGGCGCCCATGATGGTCATGGTGATCCACCCGAGCGTGACGAGGTGGGTCAGGGGCAGGAGTACCGGGGACCCGTAGAACGGCAGGGTGAACGCCGCGGGCTCAGCGATGATACCCGCGGCAACGATGACCAGCACGCCGATACCTGTGAACAGGTACCGGAACGGTACGGTCAGGTGCGGAGATTTGTCGGTTGCCAGCTGCATACCGTTAGTATAGGCACGGCCGCACGGAGTGTGTATGAGGGGGATCATACGCCGCTGTCATGGGACCCACGTGCTGGCTCGCCGGTCTTTGCTGTCCCGCGGCTTGATCTTTGAATAGCATTGATATATATTAGCAATGGTATATATAATATGGAAACCACGGCCGTTACGGTAAAAAGACTCCTGGAGGTCATCCCGCAGTCCATGGCGCGGATACGGACCGAGATTCGGTCCTGTATCCCGGGCAACCTGAGCGTCCCGGACTTCAGGATACTCGGCAGCATCATGCGGGGACGCACCCTGGTCAGCGATATTGCACGCCACCACGGAGTCAGCCAGCCGTCCATGTCCCGCAGTATCGAAGGCCTGGTGCGCTCCGGTCTTGTCGAACGCGGCAGTGGCGCATCCGACCGCAGGCAGGCACCGCTCAGGCTCACGAATAAGGGCGCGGCACTGTACCGGAAGATCACCGCAGCAGCAGAGCAGCGCCTGCACGCACAGGTAGCGCGGCTGGACGACACAACCCGCCGTGCACTGCTGGACGGCATGGCAGGGCTCGAACAGCTCTTTGCTGGTGATCCCGCGGACGGTCACAGCTCCCGGCGGAAAGGACGCGGATGAACGAACCAACAGTTGTCACGGCCGTTCCCCGGGCAATCCAGACGAACAACCTGACCCGCAGGTTCGGCACCTTCACAGCGGTCGATGCGATCGACCTCAGTGTGGACAGCGGCGGGATCTTCGGCCTGCTCGGGCCCAACGGCGCCGGAAAAACGACCACGATCAAGATGTTGACGACGATCCTCAAACCGACGTCCGGGACCGCGGTCATCGCAGGGTTCGATGTCGCCGCCACTCCTGCACAAGTCAGGCGGACGATCGGCTATGTCCCGCAGATGCTTTCGGCAGACGGGGCGCTCACCGCTGAGGAGAACCTTGTGCTGTCGGCCCGGCTGTACGGCATGAAAAAAAGGGACTGGAAAGAGCGGGTCTCAGAGGCGCTGGGCTTCATGAGCCTGAGCGATGTCGCACGCAAGCTGGTCAAGACCTATTCCGGTGGCATGATACGCAGGCTCGAACTCGCACAGGCGATGCTGCACAGGCCGTCGGTCCTGTTTCTCGACGAACCCACGATCGGCCTGGATCCGGTCGCCCGGAGAATGGTCTGGGAACGGCTCCTCGCGATGAAGGAAAAATACGGCATGACCATCCTGATCACCACGCACGACATGGAAGAGGCAGACCGGCTGTGCGGGGGGATCGCGATCATGCACCACGGCAGGGTCGCTGCAACCGGTACCCCGGAGAACCTGAAGGCCTCGGTCGGCCCGGGTGCAGGACTGCACGACGTGTTTGTCCACTACAGCGGAGGTTCTATCGAAGAAGGAGGAAACTATCGTGATGTCAGAAAAACCAGAAGGACAGCGCACCGCCTCTCCTGACCCGCTCTTCCTGATAGCATTTTTCAGGGAGAGTGCTGCGATCGCGCGGGTGGAACTCACGAAGCTGCTGCGCGATCCCACCGAACTGTTCACCCGGGCAGTCCAGCCGGTACTCTGGATCGTCATCTTCGGGCAGGTGTTCAGCAGGGTGCGCGGAATACCCACCGGCAGTGTCAGCTACCTCTCGTTCATGACCCCGGGCATCCTCGCGCAGAGCGTGCTGTTCAGTGCCATCTTCTTCGGGATCGCCGTGATCTGGGAACGGGACCTTGGGATCATCCATAAGCTGCTGGTGAGCCCTGCGCACCGCAACGCTTTGGTTTTCGGAAAGGCCGTGTCCTCGGGGTTCAGGGGCTTTGTCCAGGTTGTGATTATCTACGTGCTTGCACTGGCGATGGGGATCAGCCTGCGCTGGCAGCCGGAGGACGTCCTCGGCGTTCTGTTCAGCGTCGCCCTGGGCTCTGCCATCTTTTCCACGTTTTCCCTGATCGTGGCGTGCATCGTGAAGACCCGCGAACGGTTCATGGGCATAGGACAGCTGCTGACCATGCCGCTGTTTTTTGCGAGCAATGCGATCTATCCCCTGAGTCTCATGCCTCCATGGCTGCGCTGGCTTGCCATGCTCAACCCGCTGACGTACCTGGTCGATTCGCTGCGCGGACTCATGATCGCCGGCGGCCACAGCGTCCACGGCTTCGGCGTCGACTTCGGGGTGATGGGGATCGTCTTTATCGTTTTTCTCGTGATCGCCGGCAGACTGTATCCCACGCTGGTCCAGTGATGTGCAGTGACAGATGACGCTGTCGCGATGACGGCCGCACGCAGCAACGCGATCGCGGGAGCATAAGAGAACAGAAAAAGGAGGGACTATGGAAAACAGGGAAGTTCGGTTTACGGCCAATGATAACAGTGAGATCAGGGCGCACCTTGCATTGCCGGGCAGCCGCACGGCCGGTGCCGGGGTCATCGTGATTCAGGAGATCTTCGGCCTGACTGATTTTATCAGGGGCGTCGCGGACAGGCTGGCAGAGCAGGGCTATATCGCACTCGCACCGCACCTGTATTCGCGCAAGGAACAAGACTCGCTGTTTACCCAGAAAAACATCATGAGTGCGATGATGCCGATGTTCTCGATCCCGCCGGAGAAGAGGAGGGACTCCGCAGTGATGCAGAAGATCATCGCTACAGCCGGTGAGACGGAGAAAAAGATCCTCACGGACCTCATGATCAACAGGCAGTCGATCGAGGAAACCATGGTGCATGACCTGGAATCCACGTTCGAGTATCTCAGGACCACCCACGCACCGCAGAAGATGGGGGTCATTGGATTCTGCATGGGAGG
>JAJYLM010000111.1 GCA_021787655.1 bacterium | reverse complement strand
TTCTTGCCGGTGGGATTGATCCGCTCTCCGATGAGCAGCGTGTCCCTGCCCGCGACCAGCTCCCTGAACTCCGTTCTGCTCGCGAGCTTGAGAGACAGGTCATGCTTCTGTTCGAAGGATAGACTGTGGTGCAGCCTGAACCCGGTTTGGGCGATGTGCCTGATATGGTCCGGGGTCGTGCCGCAGCACCCGCCGTACACGCGCACCCCGAGCGCAAGTGACTGCTCCATGTGTTCGGTCATCTGTTCCGGCGTCGCAGGAAACACCGTCGCACCGTGCTTCAAAACGGGCATGCCCGCGTTCGCCTCGGAGATCAGCGGAAGTCCGGTCACCCTCGACATCCGTTTGATGACGTTGTAGATACCTTCGGGGCCGAGGCTGCAGTTTGCACCGATGACATCAGCTCCGAGCGCTTCGAGCACGATGGCCGCTGCCTCCGGCGGCGTGCCCAGGGTGGTCCTGTAGTCGTCGTTGAACGTCATCATTGCCATGACCGGCAGGTCGCACAGCCCGCGTATCGCTATCATGACCGCCCGGATCTCCTTGATGTCCATCATGGTTTCAATGGAGAACAGGTCAACGCCTGCCTCGAGCAGGGCGCCCGCCTGCTCCGTATAGATGTCCACGGCTTCGTCGAAATCGAGGTCGCCGACGGGGACGAGGAACTTGCCGCTCGGGCCGATATCGCCCGAAACATAGGCATTGCCCTGTGCTGCAGCACGCGCGTTCCGAACTGCCGCGCTGTTGATCTCGCGAACCTTCTGGGCAAGTCCGAATTCCCTGAGCTTGACCCTGTTCGCTCCGAAGGTATTGGTCTCGACGATATTCGCACCTGCTTCGATGTACTGACGGTGGATGTTCACGAGCAGTTCCGGCTGATCGACATTCAAAATCTCAGGCGCCATACCGGGCTTGAGCTTGCCGGACTTCTGCAGCATGGTCCCCATTGCGCCGTCCATGATCAGGATATCGTGTTGTATGTGGTCTCTGAATTTTTCCATATCTATGAGTATTGCACATTTCGACGCGGTATTTCAAGCATCTGGTGTGCACAGACCGGTGTTGACCGCACGCCCGGATGCCTGAACGACCGTACGATCAGCAAGCGATATCTTGACCTTATGGTAATTCTATTATAATGAACAAACATCAGAAGATTTTATTTTTTCAAGGAGGCAATAATGGATGTGCGCTGCTGTATTTTTAATAATATGAATTCAGGCCAGAACAAGCGGCATAAATACAACAAAGACAAGTTTCATGCATTCGTGCCCGACAACTATACGGTGATCGATGTGTACTCGCCGTCGGACCTGCCTGCAGCCGTCCATATGATACGGGAAGAAGGCATCAACCTCCTTATGATCAACGGGGGAGACGGAACGGTGCAGAGACTGGTGACAGAGATGATCAAGAGCATTCCGGAAGAAAACCTTCCCATCATCCTCCCGCTGAAGGGAGGCACGACCAATACGGTGGCGAGCAATATCGGCGTTCGAAAGAATCCCCTCGATTCGGTCAAGATCATCATTGACCACATCAAGGCATATAACAACGGGGAAAACTCCCTTTCAACGCTGCCGCTGAGGCCCTTGAAGCTCACGGACAAAAAGTACGGCACCAAGTACGGCTTCCTCTTTACCAACGGCCTGATCCACAAAGTCCAGCAGTTGTTTTACAAGCAGGAGAACCCGACTTTCAGTACCGTCGTCAACCTGGTCACCACCATGATCGGCGGGTATACCCTGCGCAGTCAGAGTGTGAAGAAATACTTCAGCAAGACACCGGAAACGATCCTTATCGACGGCGTACGGTACCCCGAGGATAAATACCTGATGACCTTTGCCTCGCCCCTGCAAAAGCTGCTGCTCTGGTTCAAGCCGTTCTACAACGCCGATGCAAAGGGAATCGATAAATTCTACTTCGTTGCAACGGCAGCAGACCCCTGGCTCATCATCAAAAACCTGAGGATCTTTTCAACGGGCAAGCAGGTCCCTCCGCGGACATACAACGATACGCCGAGCCACCTGAGCATCAAGGCCGAGGGCGGGTACGCCCTCGACGGCGAAATGAACAACGATGAACAAACAGAGCTGACGATCGAAGAAGGACCGCTCATGAAGGTCCTCGTCGTTCCGGAGACCGTCAGGACGTCGTACGGAATCACCTACCGGACGCACTTCAACGAGTCGCTCGTATCCATGCACAAGCGGAGTTCCGCAGAGCTGTAATTTCTGGCTGCGTCCTGCATCGCTGGAAAGGAACGGGGATTACCGCGCCGAGAGCTCGTGCACGAAGTCGACCAGCGCCCTGACATTGGACTCAGGGGTCGTCGGAAGCACGCCGTGGCCGAGGTTGAAGATGTGCCCGTTGCGCCCGCCGGTCATGCTGAGGATCGTCCTGACCTGCTTCCTGATCTCCGCAGGCTTCGCAAACAGCACCGCAGGATCGAGGTTGCCCTGGATCGCACGGGAATACCCGATGCGCTTCCAGGCGCTGTCGAGACTTATCCTCCAGTCCACGCCGATGACATCGCCGCCGGACTTGCTCATCAGTTCGAGCAGCCCTGCGTTTTCCGTCGCAAAGTTGATGACGGGCTTCCGGAACTTCTTCAAACTGCTGAGGATAAACCTGTTGTACGGCAGAACGTACGTTTTATAATCCGAGGGGCTCAGGCATCCTGCCCACGAATCGAACAGCTGGACAACATCCGCACCAGCCTTGATCTGGGCGCCAAGGTATGAAAGGACCACCTTCGAGAGCCTTGACATCAGGTCATCCCACAGTTCCGGCGTCTGCAGCATCATCATCTTGGTCGTCAGGTAATGCTGCGAATGCCCCCCTTCGATCAGGTAGCTTGCAAGCGTGAAGGGTGCACCGGAAAACCCTATCAGCGGCGTGCTGTCGCCGAGTTCCCTTTTGACGATCCTGATGGCAGAGAGCACATACCCGAGCGCCTCTTCGGGCTCCGGTACGACGAGTCTCTTTACCTGTTTCTCCGTCCTGATCGGATTGTGGATCACGGGTCCGTCATGGCTGGTAAAGCTGAAGCCGACACCCATGCCCTCGAGCGGCAGGAGGATATCGGCAAAGAGGATTGCTGCGTCGACGTCCAGCCGGTTAACCGGCAGGAGCGTCACCTCTGCTGCGACATCCGGTTGTTTGCACATGTCGATAAATGAATGTGCCTGTCTTTTCTTCCGGTACGCCGCCATAAACCGTCCTGCCTGGCGCATGATCCAGACCGGTGTCATGTCCACGGATCTCCGCGTACAGGCATTGAGAAACCTTTGTTTTTTTGTCAAATGCTGGTGCATAGAAAATCACCGTACCACAACGCCGAACGCATGGCAAAACAAATTGCTCGCCGGATCGTCCCGGGACCTACTTCTTTATCCCGTCTCCAATCGCCTCGAATCTCCTGACCGACAGTGCAAGGTAGTGTTCCTCACGATCGATCCCGATAAACCGTCTCCCGAGCTGGTATGCTGCAATCCCGGTGGTCGAGCTCCCGGTGAACGGATCGAGTACCACGTCACCTTCGCCGGTGCTCGCGAGTATGATCCTCGTGAGCAGGCCGAGGGGCTTCTGTGCAGGATGCCTGCCGGACCGCTTTTCCCCGGGCTTCGGCGTATTGATCGCCCAGACCGACCTCATCTGCGACTTCTTTTTTTTGAAGAAATCGCCCTGCCAGTCCGTGGTCTTGACGAGATCATAGTTAAAGGTATGTTTCGCGCCCTTCTCCTTCTTCGCCCACAGCAGGGTCTCGTGGCTCGCGGTAAAGAAACGGCAGCTCAGGTTCGGCGAGGCATTGGGCTTGAACCAGACGATGTCGTTGAGTATGTGGAAACCGTTCTTCTGCAGTGCAAACCCGCACTGGTAGATGGAATGGTACGTCCCGCTGATCCAGATAGTGCCGTTGGGGCGCAGCACCCGTCTGCACGCCTGGATCCAGGCGAGGTGGAACTCGTAATCCTGGTCCAGGCCCCTGCCCATGTCCCAGTCCCCTTTCTTCACGCTTGCGCGTTTTCCGCCCTGGCATGTAAAACTTCCGTTGGACAGAAAGTAGGGAGGGTCCGCAAAGATCATGTCGACCGAATCAGCGGGCATGCTGCCGAGCAGTCCGATCGCATCGGATTTATACAGGACAAAACCGTCCCTTTTGTAATACGGCGTTTCCATGGCGGTTCAATTACTACCAGAAAACAGCGTCCCTGGGAAGTTGAACATGCGCAGCGGTTTCACGGTTTGTATGGAGTTTTTAATCTTGAATTTTTAATATTGAGTTTTTAGTTTTGAGTCTTTAGTTTTGAGTCTTGAATGTTGAATATTAAGTATTGAGCGCCCTGCCTGTCTACGCACGTACCACGAAGAACGTCGCTGCCATGAGGATGCCTGCAAAGGCTGCGGCAGCAGCCCATTTCCACTGCCGGGTGGCGGCGAAGTACACGGAGAGCGACACCATGGCGCTGATCGGCGTGAATATCAGGATAATGATCCCGGTGAGGGACAGCGCCTTCAGCAGGGCCGCATCCAGGGGGACAGCCGTGCCGATCAGTTCGAGCACAAACGCCGCAGCGAGCAGCCCGATGCCTGCAAATGAGCCTGCCGTTATCACGGTGTTGACGATCTTCCGGTCGTTCCACTTCATCACAGGTACCCCTTGATCCCGTGATACAGCATCTCGATTGCCACCAGGATCATGATGACGACAAAGATGCGCTTGAGCAGGACAGTATTGATCCTCTTCAGCATGCGCGACCCTATCCGGGCACCGGTAAAAACACCGAGAACGACCGGGGTTGCTGCAGTGAGGTTTATGGCCCCCTTCAGCAGATACACGAAGGTTGCAGCCGAAGCCGTGGTACCGATCATGAAATTGCTCGTCGCAGTCGCTGTTTTCATGGGCGCTCCCATCACCAGGTGCATGACACTGACATTGATGGCACCGCCGCCGACACCGAAAACACCGGCGAACACTCCTGCAAAAAAGGCCAGTCCGACACCGGGAAGTGCATGCCGGATCGCTGCGTCAGGGGCATTGTCCGCATACTGGTGCTTGAGCATCTCGTACGACGCGTAGATCAGGACCAGGGGAAAGATCATTTCGAGGAGCGAGCTGTTGAGCGTATGTGACAGCAGGCTGCCGGCAATCGCGCCGGCGGTCGTGCCGAGCATGAGGAGTGTGCCGAGCTTGAGGTCGGTCAGTCCTTCGGAGAGAAAGTGCGAGGTGCCTCCCAGCGATGTGGCGAGGACGCCCGTCATGCTGATCGCAATGGCCTCGTGGATGGTCATGTGGAAGTATGGGATCAGGGTCAGCGCCGGAACGATGACAATACCGCCGCCGAGCCCGAGCAGGGCCCCGAGAAAACCGGCAACTGCACCGATCACGAGCAGCAGGAGCAGGAATATCATGGCCTGCCGTTTCCCTTCCGGCGTATCCTCATTCTGCCTTCATGACGTCGATCTTGAGCCGACCGACGACACCGAGCATGTTGACCCAGTTATCCAGGCTCCCGCTCGCCAGCATGATATGGGTAGCGTCCGCAGGGAACTCGCCGAGCGTCGGATCGACGGGTACCCAGCCGTTGAGGTAGATGAGCGGCCATGCGTGGTAATAAAAATAGCCGTCGGGCATCATGACGACCCCCATCGCCATTTTCGCGGGTATACCGACAGCACGTGCCAGGGCGGTAAACAGTATGGTGTGTGCCTTGCAGTCTCCCTGGGGATTCTTGAGCATATCGATGGAACGGGGCAGTGCCACGGTAAAGGTGCTGTGCACGTGGGCATACACCCAGGCGTTGATGAGCTGCGCAGCCTTCAGCGCATCAGTCTGACCGTGGATGATCTCCTGGGCCTGCGCCCTGATGTCCTTGTTATTCGTGTTGATGAGCGGGGTGCTTCCAAGGTCCTCTTTGATGGCAAGCCCCTGTATGGTATGCGGCGGTTGGTACGGGAGCGTATACGTCCCGGGATGGCGGGGCACGACCACGGTGACAAGGCTGCCCTCCACGGTTTGGAAATCGGACGACTTCATCGGCTCGGTGCGCGACAGGCCGGAGATGTAAGCGTCCATGCGCTGTACCCCGGCAGGATAGGTCACCGGAACGCCTGCGGCCTTTATGGCAGTTGCAGCAATAAGGTCCACAGGCTGCCCGCCCCACCCTTTGGTCAGCGCAACGTTTCTGGGTTCGAGCACAGACCTGAAACCGAGCGGACTCAGCTCTTCGACCGTCTCGCCCTGCGGGGTCACCCACATGGTCTCGTTCATGTCCTTGATCCTGAGGTCCAGCTTGAAGGTGTCGACCGGACTGCCGAGGATCGTGCGGGTTTCTTTCCCTGCAATGCGGACGTGGACAGGGAGTTCCTGCTGCAGGGTGGGATCGAAGGTGGAAAAGGTGTACTCCTGCCTGCTGAACCCGTCCCGCACGATCTGCATGACAATGCCGTCCGAGCTTATCACGTGCCCGCGCAGGTGGATCGTTTGCTCGGTGCGCCCTCCGGGTCCGTGCAGGACAAGCGAGAGGATGTCTCCGGTGATGCTTCCCGTCGCTGCAATCGTCAGGCCGGATGTCTTCAGTGAAAAGTCAATGCTCTGCACATTATAATCGTGGTCGGTTTTCGTGTCGGAGACCGTGGTGATCTCTTTTTCCTGTCCCAGCAGCTGTATCCGCATGAACATCCTCGTTTTCATGTGATAGCCGGATCCTGTCGGCACGATCTCCTCGTGGTCATACCCGATCTTCCTGTCCCCCATGTAGAGCCCCATCCATTCCGATACCGGCGCTGCTGTGGTCTCCACTTTCTGCTCTGCGGGCAGGGGTATTGACCGGTGGTGTGCTGCGAGAAGATAGGTGAGGCTGCCCGCCCAGAACAGGATTATGGCGGCATAGAGGACAATCTTGAGTGGCTTTTTGTTCATCTCCATACTGCAAAACTACACACTTACGGCGGTGACGTCAACTTCATGGCACGATCGCAGTCCCTGAGTGATCTTCGGTTTCAAAGGATAGGAGAGTAAT
>JAJYLM010000110.1 GCA_021787655.1 bacterium | reverse complement strand
GCATCACCGGACATCACGTATGAGCAGATGCTCAATGAGATCGAGCTTCGCGACCTCAGGGACAGGAACAGGGAAACAGCACCGCTGAAACCTGCCGGCGACGCGCTGATCGTCGATACGACAAAACAGTCCCTCCAGGAGGTCATCGCATTCCTCTATAACGAAACCAAGGCCCGCCTGTCCCAGCGGTACATCGATACCGTCAACGATATCCGGTTCTACACGACGATTTCTGCAGGGTTCTGTTTCGGCGTCAAACGCGCCGTGGATATCGCCATTAAAACGAGCAGGCAGCACAACGATATCTTCACGCTCGGACCGCTCATCCACAACCCGCAGGAAGTCAGACGGCTCGAGGAACTCGGCATCAAACCGGTGGACGACATCGGCAGTATAACGTCGGGCACCCTGGTATACCGGTCGCACGGCGTGACCACGGAAGAGGCGCGGCATGCCGGAGAAAAGGGACTCCATATCATCGATGCGACCTGCCCGTTCGTCACCCGGTCGCAGCGTCTGGTCAGGACGCTGTCAAAAAAAGGGTACCACGTCGTCATCGTCGGCGATGCAAAACACCCGGAGGTCAGGAGCCTCCTGAGCTATGCGCTGCCGCACCAGGTTACCGTCGTCAAGAGCCCGGAAGAACTCCCGCCGTTCTGGAACACCAAGAAACTGGCTGTCCTCGCCCAGACGACCCAGTCCATGGAAAACTTCAAGAAGATCGTGTCCGTACTCCTCGACAGCGTTTATGAACTTGCCATTTTCAATACAATATGTGATGCTACGAAAATCAGGCAGGATGAATCCGCCACGCTGGCAAGGATGGTCGATGTTATGGTTGTCATCGGCGGATTCAACAGTTCCAATACGAATAAACTTGCAAATATATGTAAAGCGATCAATCCTAATACATACCATGTGGAACATGAAGACCAACTCAGGCGGGAAATGTTGATCCGTGCAAAAAAGGTTGGTATTACAGCGGGAGCATCAACCCCCATATGGCTGGTTAAAAATGTATTAAAAAGGTTGAAAGAATTAAGTAAAGAGTTACAATGAATGCGCATCGAACGACAGTGATGAAACAAAATGAAGGCATATTAAAATCAGGAGGATAACTATACATGGTGGTCAGTAATGGACAGGAAAATGAAACAGCAGCAGCTTTCCGCGAACTGATGCGGGAGAGTGTGAAAACATTCAAGATAGGAGATATTGTCAAAGGCAAAATCATAGAGATCAGAAACGACGGTGCGACCGTTGATATAGGATACAAGGCCGATGGATTCATACCGCTCCACGAAATCGTGGATTCAAAGGGCAAACTCAAGGTCAAGGTGGGCGAAGACATTGAAGTCCTGATCCAGACGCAGGACAGTAAAAACAACGTCGTTCAATTGTCCCGCCAGAAGGTCGAACGGATACGGGCGTTCGAGAACGTCGCAAAAGCGCTGACAAATGCAACACCGCTCCACGGAGAAGTGGTTTCCAAGACAAAGGGCGGACTGATGGTCGATATCGGGGTTCAGGCGTTCATGCCGTGGTCACAGATAGACATCAAGCCGGTCAAGTCGCTCGACAGCTATATCGGGAGACATGTGAAGGCACTGGTCATCAACTACGAAGAAAAAAACGAAAATATCATCCTGTCCAGGAAACTGCTCCTCGAACGCGAAAAAGAAGTGCAGGAGAAGAGACGTGTCGAGATCCTCAAGGACGGCAATACGGTCGATGGTGTCGTACGGACGATAACAGACTACGGCGCATTTATCGGGGTTGAGGGTATCGACGGACTGCTGCACATATCCGATATGACCTGGGGAAGGATCAAGCACCCCTCCGAAATACTCCACAACGGCATGAAGCTGACGCTGAAAATTCTGAAGTATGACCCTGAAACCGGCAAACTCTCGCTCGGACTGAAACAGCTCGAAGAGGATCCATGGATTACGGCGAAAGCAGAATTCACCGAGGGAAGCAAGGTCCGGGGCAAGGTCGTCAACATCACCGACTTCGGCGTATTCGTTGAACTGAAGCCCGGTATTGACGGGCTTATCCATAAAACCGATCTCTCCTGGGACAGGAGACTGAAACACCCGGGCAAATACCTGGCACTGGACAGTGTCATCGACACGATCATCCTGAGTGTGGACATGGACGCGAAGAAGATAGCACTCGGCTACAAGCAGCTCCTGAAGAACCCCTGGGAAGAGATCGCAGAGCAATACTCGACCGGAACGAGGATCAAAGGCACGATAACGAGCATGACGGATTTCGGCCTGTTCGTCGAAGTAGAGCCGGGGGTAGAAGGGCTGGTCCATGTTGACGATGTCGCATGGAGTAAAAAAGTGAAGAGCCCGCTCTCCTCGTACAAAAAGGGTGAATCGATTGAAGCCATTGTACTCAGCGTGGATAAAAACAACCAGAAATTGTCCCTCGGCGTGAAGCAGCTCACCCCGGACCCGTGGCGGAACCTGAGCAGGCGCTACAAGAAAGGTGATATCGTCAAAGGCACGATAACCGGAAGCGTCGATTTTGGCGTGTTCGTTGAAGTAGAAGACGGTGTCGAGGGTCTGATTCATATTTCAGAGATAGCAGACCGGAGAGACGGTGAATCCGAGGAAACTCCCGAAACCTATACTCCGGGCAATGAAATTGAATGTGCCGTCCTGAACGTGGACGAACTGAACAGAAAATTGTCTCTCGGTTTGAAAATACTGCACAAGCAAAAAGAGAAAATGGTGATTAAGGAATACCTCAAAACGAACGAGGAAAGCGTATCAAACATTGGAGAGCTGCTGAAGCTGAAAAGCAACGGAAAACAGTGATGGATAAGAAAACCTCCAACATCCTTGCCGTCCTTCTGATTGTCGTCGTTGTTCTGTCGTTCCTTGCTTCGATCTTCTTCAAAATGCACAGCGGCAGGCTTGCGGCAATTTCGCCGGATTCGATCTTTCAGGCATCGAATAAAATCGGCGTTGTTACGATACGGGGGGTTATCGCCGAACCAAGGCCTGTCATCGAGGAACTTGATGACTTTGCCAAAGACAAAACCATACGGGCCATCATTCTCCGCATCGATTCTCCGGGTGGGGGCGTAGCGGCAGCGCAGGAAATCTACGATACGGTGAAAAGGATCAGTAAAAAGAAGATCGTCGTGGCATCCATGGGCACCGTGGCGGCATCGGGCGGTTATTATATCGCCTGCGGCGCAGATAAAATCGTCGCCGAACCGGGCACCATTACCGGCAGTATCGGCGTCATCATGGAATTCTTTGACGTCGGCGACCTGATGAAATGGGCGCGCGTAAAAAGCGAAGTCGTGAAGAGCGGCAAGTTCAAGGACATTGGATCGCCGTTCAGGGCAATGAAACCCGACGAGAAAGCGTACCTCCAGTCCGTCATCAATGACGTCCTTGAGCAGTTCAAAACCGTTGTATCGGCCAGCAGACACATCCCGATGCAGAAACTTGACGCCATAGCGGACGGCAGGATCTTCGCCGGGGACCAGGCACTGAAGCTGGGACTGGTCGACAAACTGGGTGGTTTGCATACGGCAAAAGAGCTTGCTGCGAAGCTGAGCGGTATCAAGGGAGAAGCAAAACTGGTTTACCCGTCGCCGCAAAAAAAAGATTTTTACAGCCTGCTTGCGAACAGTATCGCCAATGTCGTCGAAGAGCGCTTGTTCGACAACAACCTCTTCCGACTGGATTATCTCTTCAATATGCCGAAGTAAGGGGGCTTCATTATGAGGAAAAGTGAACTAATAGAAAGGCTCGGGGAGAAATTCCCGCACATTGCAAAGGCAGACATAGAAAAGATCGTCAACAGTATGGTCGATCGGATCATCGACGCCCTGAGAAAAAACGAACGAATCGAGATCCGGGGTTTCGGCAGTCTTTTTGTCAAGTTGAGAAAAGGCAGGGAGGCACGTAACCCGAAAACCGGCATTCGGCTGAGCATCGAGTCGAAACATGTTCCTTTTTTCAAAGCAGGTAAAGAATTAAAGGTCCTCGTCAACAAGTCCATGCCGGGAAAATGAACAGACTGTGGGCTCCCTGGCGGTTAAAATACATCCTTGAAGACAGTGCTTTGGGCAAAGAAAAGATGTGCATATTCTGTTTCTATCCGTCCCAGCAGCATGGATCCGATAAAGAAAATTTAGTTTTGTACCGGGGAAAGCTTTCCTTTGTCATCATGAACCGGTACCCTTACAACACGGGACATATCATGGTAGCACCCTACCGGCATACGTCTTCGTTTCAGGATCTTTCGAAAGAGGAACTCGAAGACATATCGCTGCTCATGAAATCGGGTATTCATGCATTACAGGAGGCTTTTGCACCCGAAGGATTGAATATCGGCATCAACCAGGGAAAGATTGCAGGTGCGGGGTATGAAGAGCATATCCATGTTCACATCGTTCCGCGGTGGAACGGAGACACGAATTTCATGCCGGTCGTCGGGGACACAAAGGTGCTGCCCGAATCCCTTCCCGATACCTACGACCGGATAAAGGAAAAATTACATGAAGCTTATTAAGCAGATACTGACTGTTTTTTTCGTGATACTGTTGTTTCTGATACTCTATCAGAACTACGACAACCTCCAGCACGCGTTTTCATTCAAGCTGGATCTTCACTTCATCGGATGGTATACATCGAAGCTGCCGGTGTGGCTGATCATCGTCATGGCATTTGCCTGCGGTTATGCAGTTGCATACGTCACAGGCCTGCCGCAAAGACTGTCGAACAAGAAAAAGATAAAACAGCTTGAACAGAAACTGAAGACCGTGGACACCGTGGTATCCCCTGCTCAGGAAGAGGGAAAGACAAAAAAGATGGATACTTCTACGCAGACGGACACCACGTCCCTCAACACGCACCAGGATTAAACCGAACATGCTTTTGAGACGGTAGGGGCATAGTGCACTATGCCCCTGCAATAAACATGAATACTGCATTATTCCACCCTTTCACTCTCAAGGAGGACACGGTATGACAACGTCACGATGGATGATCTACGGCGCAAACGGTTACACGGGAAAACTGGTCGCAGAAGAAGCTGTCCGGAAAGGTCATAAACCTCTCCTCGCAGGCCGTTCAGAGGAGAAAATCAAGCCCATTGCACAGCATCTGGGGCTGGACTATGCTGTCATCGACCTGCGCAACCATGATGCACTCGCGAAAGCCCTGGCCGGCATACAGCTGGTCTTCAATGCAGCCGGTCCGTTCATCCATACAAGCTCCCCGCTGATCGCGGCGTGTCTCGAGCAGGGGATCCACTATACCGACATCACCGGAGAGATACCGGTATTCGAAAACATATTTTCGTTCGACAGCCAGGCAAAGCAGCGCGGGATAGCCCTCATACCGGGCATAGGATTTGATGTAATACCCACCGATTGTCTTGCGCGGTATGTCGCAGACCGCGTCCCCGGGGCTGTGCACCTGGAACTTGCATTCTCAGGGCTCAAACATATCAGCCCGGGCACCATGAAGACCATGGTCGAGATGATACCCGGCGGCGGACTGGTGCGCAGGGACGGCAAGCTTATTCCCTACCCTCTTGGCAAGGGAGCGAAACAGGTGCCGTTTCCCGGGGGCAGCCACACCGTCATTCCGATCCTCTGGGGAGACCTCGAGACAGCCTACCATTCCACGGGAATACCGAACATAACGACCCTGATGGCTTACCCGGATGCCATGGTCCCGTTCCTGCATACCGGTACAGCCGTTCTGCAAAGGCTTTTCAAGATAGCCGCTGTCCGGCGTCTGGCACAGAGGTTCATCGGCATGGCGGTGAAAGGACCGGACATGCATGCGAGAGAAACTGCCCGCGCATTCATCTGGGCGCGTGCTGCCGATGAAAAAGGGCATGAGAAACAGGCATGGCTGGACATGCCGGAGAGTTACCAGTTCACGGCAGTCGCGAGTGTCCTTGCCATAGAAAAAATCTTCAAACTTCAGCCGAAAGGCGCCCTCACCCCTTCCATGGCATTCGGTGCAGATTTCGTCCTCGACGTTGACGGCGTCAGGCGGTACGACAAGCTGAAGTCATAACAGGAGCGGCACGTCTTATTTTCTTCCGGAGCCTTTGAACTGCCCGAGAAGAAACTCAACCTCAAGGGCTGATACCTTTTCAAACATCTCGCCGCCGTAGGGATCGAAGTGACCGCAGGGAAGTCCGATGAAACGCGCAGCCGGCATCTTCGCCGCGGTTTTCTTCACAAAATCAAAGGGGATAAGCGTATCCCGTTCCCCTGCAATAATCAGTGCAGGACAGGTGATCCGGCGCGCCAGTCTGCTGGGAGAATACGGGAGAAGGTACAGGACCGACCGTGCAGGAGTCGTTATGTCCCAATCACGGTACGCCGGCGGTACCAAAGACAGGTACCCGTCATAGCAGTCCGGTGTCGAGAGTATTGCCAGTTCGCCGGGCTTGCCCACCGCCGGCATATAATAGGGAGACCTGCAGGTTATCATCCGCCAGAGGTCCTTCATACCAGCCACGGTACATCTGCCGACATATCCCCAGCCCAGGGTCTTTTTCATATTCCAGCTCGATGAAAGTCCGTTCATAAACGGGACCTGTGCGACGACAGCCGCTATCCCCTTGTCCTGCGCAGCAGCATACAAGACATGCCCGCCGCTGTACGACGTTCCCCAGAGGGCAATCCTCTGTTGATCGACCCACCGGAGCCTCCTTGCGTGGGCTATGGCTGCATGCCAGTCCTGAATGTGTTTTTTTGGCGAGATCAAACTGCGGGGATAGCCTTCGCTGGTACCGAACCCGCGGTAGTCGAACACCAAAGCAGCCATTCCGCTGCGGGCAAACTTTTCTGCATACTGTTCCAGTTTGAAGGTCCGGAGTGCACCGAAACCGTGCGCCATAATGACCACCGGAAGCTGTTCCCCTGCCTCCGGCCGGTACAGCCATGCCGTACACCGTTCGCCGTGACTGATAAATTCAATATCTGTTCTTGTAAAATTCATTCCCTGTTCTCCTTTCGTTTTCTTTGTTCTTCC
>JAJYLM010000109.1 GCA_021787655.1 bacterium | reverse complement strand
ATCCTGCATTGACGTTCACCTTTATGCTGCCGGCTGTCACATCCGGCACAATCACACTGATCGCGGAGTCGGACCACGAACTGATGACTGCATTGGTCGTTCCAAACTGGACATTCCCGGCCGATGAGCCAAAACCAGTACCAGTGATAGAGAGCGCGGTGCCAGCAGAAGCACTCTCAGGCTGAACACCATAGATGGCAAAAGAACCGTTTGAAGTTTTGTCGCTGCTGTTCTGAGGTGCCGATGATGATGTATCGCCACCAGAGCA
Organism: bacterium; assembly: GCA_021787655.1. GTDB lineage: Bacteria > JAMCPX01 > JAMCPX01 > JAMCPX01 > JAMCPX01 > JAJYLM01. The sequence continues at coordinate 6,848 of JAJYLM010000109.1, read as the reverse complement.
TCCGGCGCTCAGTAGACCGGCGAGCAAGAACCCACCTATTTTTAAAATAATTATATGTTTAAAAAACATAAATTCTCCTTTATTACGTATATAATACGTTAATATACAGTACTGTCAAGTGTTTTTGGAATAAATATTTATTCTGGAGGGAAAATGCCTTGACAGTCCAACACTCCGTAGTGTATTTCGTCACAGGCGATGGGGTTCGCCTTAACCGCTTCTGTTCCAAAGCTGATGACTCCTACCAAGGCACGTACGCAAAGGTAGGGGGTTTTGCACAAAATTCCTTACCGGATGACAGCACGATAGCCATTATAATAGCTCGTATACGGAAGGAGTCCTAACTATGCTAAAAACACTGTTCGTCTTTATTGGGGGAGGGATAGGATCGGTACTCAGGTACCTCATGTCCGGCTGGGTATATTCACTCTGGGGAAGCAATTTTCCCTATGGCACACTGTCCGTCAATATTGTCGGCAGCTTTATCATAGGCTTTTTCCTGACACTTGCGGAGGACAAATTTCTCGTCACTCCGGATATCAGGGTGTTTGTAGCCATAGGAATTGTGGGCGGATTCACTACGTTTTCTACATTTTCATTTGAAACCTTTAAATTGCTAAAAAACGGATCGTTTCTCATCGGCGGTCTGAATATCGTGGTATCAATAACAATCGGATTGATTGCAGTTTGGTTAGGCAGTATACTTGCAGCGCTCATATAGGAGGTGCGCCATGAAATTAGAGGGTGAAGGCAAGCTTCTCAGGATCTTCATCGGAGAGTCAGATCATGTTGACAGAAAACCGTTGTACGAAGTCATCGTGCTAAAGGCGAAGGAATCGGGCATTGCCGGTGCAACAGTGCTCCGCGGGGTTGAAAGCTATGGAGCAAAAAGCGTCATCCATAAAGCGCGGATCCTCGAGTTGAGCGAAGACCTTCCCGTTATCATCGAGCTCGTTGATACAGAGGCAAAGATCAACGATTTCATACCCCTGGTCGATCGCCTGTTGGAAAAAGCAGGATGCGGCGGGTTGATCACAGAAGAACGCGCGAAGATAATCAGGTATACCCCGGGCAAGAATACACCGTCGTAGTTCAATAAATTGCTCCACTAAGTTATTTTCTTCCTTTGAACCGGAAATATTCATCAGTTCTTCAACCATTTCTTGGACATTCACTGGATTCCGAGACCTGCTGTCAAGAATCGGCACAACGATCAACAGGTTCTTATTCGATGCGGTTCAACAGTGCTTGAGCTTGTGAAAAATCATGGTTGAATCGTAGTGCTTTTTTTAATCTTCTTACGGCTTCCTTCCGTAATCCGGCGACGTAGTCGTAATAGCCCATGATAAAGTTCATGAATGCCTTGTCCTTCGGCGTTGACCCTTCCTGATACTGCAGGACCGTGTTGACCATCCTGAAGCTCTTCTGCATGACCCGCGTGCTCCCGTTCAACCCCTGCTCTATCCCGTACCACAGCAGTATGCGCGGATTGTAGGGCATGATCCGCTTCGCAGTATCGATATACTTCAATCCCTCCGCATAGTCCGCGTTGTTGTAAATCAGTCCAAGACCATACGCAAGGTTCGCCATTGCACTGGAGGGTGACTCCTGCACAAGCCGGTGCAGGTCTTTGAGCAGACCGGGCTGCGTAAAATAGCTGTCCGGGGAAAGGTACGGCGCGAGGGTGTAAAAAAAGGTATACGGATTAAAAACCGTATATCCGTAGTTCTCTATCAGTGCATCGTTGCCCGTACCCTGCTTTACATAGATCTGTGCATAATCATCGAAATACACCAGCCTCCACTGCGGCGCCGGCAGCAGCCATGGATAATTGACCGGTACATACGTTTCGACCAGCGCAGAGGAGATGTTATACCGGTCCAGCAGGCTGTTGAAGGCCTGCGGGCTGTTCATTGCCTGAACGACCTCGGGCAGCAGCATGCGTTCTGGATCCAGCCGCGTGTCGATAAAATCCTTTATCTTCGGGTATCCGAGGAATATTACGGCACCCCCGAAGTTGATGGAGTTATAAATATTGCCCTGTATGTGGTGATCCAGAATAAACTCTATCGCCCGCTTCGGGTAGAACTGCTTCTGTATCCCGATGCCTTTGTAGCCGACGTAATCGGTTCTGTATTGGTTGTATTCATACAAAAATGGTGACAGGAGAACTGCCGCGCAGAGAATGTTCACGGGGACAGCAGGTATGTGAAGTCTGCCGAGCCGTGCCAGCCATCCCTGCACGACCAGGCCGATCCCCGGTGCGATGCCGATCAACGCCATGATGACCATGCGCCTCATGTCGAACGACATGGGAATCAGGACGAGCCCGTACAGAACGTAACGCAGGGGCATCCGGAAGATGCCCAGGATAAAGATCACACTGAACACGGCAAGCCCCACAAGCATCACCGGGGTTTGTGATAACGAAGGCGGCAGGAACTCGGCGATGTATTCCAGCCCGCCCTTCTGTCCCAGTGATGCGACGTGGTGGAAAAGGAACGTATAGAGATGATAGGTATTCGGGGTGATCAGCGTCGCTGCGAGCGAGAGCACGAGAATGGACAGTCTTGTGTAAAATACCGGCGGCTCGATACTCCGTTTCAGAAGGTATATGAATCCTTCCATAAACCACGCTATCAGGAAGATGATACCGAACACCACGCCCGGGTGCATGTTGACCCATATCAGTATAATAACCGGTACAAACCACAGGACCTTCTTTGCCCGGGTATCCGGCAATGACATAATGAAGACCAGGAGCGAGATACCGAGATAGGTGATAATCTGGGGCCGGTCCACGAAATAAGAACCGGAAATAACATATATGCCGGTTATGATAAGAAGTCCGGCATACCGGCTGGTTGCGTCCTGCTCGAATGCAAAACCGAGGAATAACGCAGTAAGTCCGGCAACGACGGATTTTGCAATGATGACACCTGAAATGCCCGACACACTGTACAATGCGTACCAAACAACCTCGAACAGCCACTCGACCGGGTAGATCCTTGTTCCGGCAAAGGTGTATGAGAATACATCACGGTAGAGAAAGCCGTGTGTCCGGATCATCTCCTGTCCGAGTTTGAGATGCCAGAGCGTATCGCCTTCGAAAATGTTGTTGAACGTAAAGATACCTGCAAAGACGAACACGAGTATGAGGAACACAAACGGCGGTATGTTAAGTTTTACACCGGAACCTGCCCTGTTCTTCATCGTGTATCATCTATACAACGATATCACTCCGAAGCAAACAGAATATTGCAGGACAGTTATCTCTGGAACTGGAATGCGAGTTTGAGCAGTGCCTGGACGATCAGGGACTTCGCGAAATAGATCACGAAAATTGCAATTATGGGGGACAGGTCTATACCCGAGCTCGTACCGATGGGAATGACACTCCGCAGCCGGCCAAGAACGGGTTCCGTCATCCTGTACAAAAAGTGCACGACTGGATTATACGGGTCCGGATTCACCCAGCTCAGAAGGGCACGGATAATAATGAGCCAGTAATACAGCGTAAGGACTACATCAATAATCTGAGCGAGTATTCCCAATAATTGAGATATCATGTTTACTGATCAGCCACGTTGAAATACGCGGCTTCAATCATCGTCCTTTCTATTAAAACTTTGACTGTGTTCTTCTATTCCTGCATCTGAATTTCAAAGCGCTTCAACAGGATAAAAAAACGGGGTCGACGGGGTTCGAACCCGCGACCTTCCGCGTGACAGGCGGACGTTCTAACCAAACTGAACTACGACCCCATAGTCAATAGGCGGAACAGGGCTCGAACCTGCGACATCCACCGTGTAAGAGTGGCGCTCTACCAGCTGAGCTATCCGCCTGCAATCCTTAACTTCCATTATAGGGAGCATTTTTAATTTGTCAACAAACATGTTGGGTTATTTTTCCAGCTTATCGTACGATATTGCAATGATCTCGTACTCCTTGACGGACTTTGCCGTCTGGATCTCCACAATATCGCCTTTCCTGCACCCAATCATCTCACGGGCAAGCGGAGAGGTGATGGAGATACTGCCGTTCTTGAAATCCGCCTCATCCTCGCCGACGATGAGATAACTCACCACCTGGGACGTGTTGATATCCTTGATCGAAACAAAGGCACCGAACGCGATCTGTTCCAGATTGATCTTGCTCTTGTCTATTTCAATAATCTCGGCATTGGCAAGCTTGTGCTCGACTTCCCGGATCTTGGCATCGATGTACGACTGCTTTTCCTTTGCACTCTCGTATTCTGCATTTTCGCTCAAATCGCCGTGGCTCCTCGCCTCTGCAAGCGCTATGATGACCTTCGGCCGCTCCACCTGCTGAAGCACCCTCAGCTTTTCCTTCAACGCCTCATAGCCTGAACGTGTAATTGGTATCCTCTGCATAGTCAGCTCCTGTCTTAAAGTACTCTGTATAAATTCTGTATCGGCGTGACCTTGATCTCGCCGTTCTTCAATGCCACGATTGCCCGGTACGCCGCATCCGCTCCCTCGATCGTCGTGTAATACGGTATATTGTACGTAATCACGGACCTTCGGATGGAATATGAGTCGCGGATGGACTTCTTTCCAAACGTCGTGTTTATCAGCATGGCGATGTCTCCGTTTTTTATCAAATCAACAATGTGCGGCCTTCCCTCTCCCACCTTGTTGACAATCTTCACCTTGATGCCGCTGGTCATCAGGACCTGAGCTGTCCCCCGTGTTGCAATGATGTTGAACCCGAATTCCTTCAGCTTCTTCGCAATGGGCACAATCAGCATCTTATCGTTGTCCTTCACGCTGATGAAAACATTGCCCTTCAGCGGTAAAACGGTGTTTGAAGCCAACTGCGATTTTGCAAATGCAAGAGCAAACGTCTTGTCGATGCCCATGACTTCGCCCGTCGATTTCATCTCGGGCCCGAGTATCGTGTCCACTCCCGGCAGTTTCATAAAGGGAAGCACTGCTTCTTTTACTGTAATATAATCAGTCGATACCTCTTTTGTAAAGCCCGTGTCCTTCAGTTTTTTTCCGACCATCAGTTTTGTCGCAAGCTTGGCCAGCGGGATGCCGATGGACTTCGAAACGAACGGGATGGTCCTGCTTGCCCGGGGATTCGCCTCGATGATGTAGACCTGGTTGTCCTTGACAGCGAACTGTATGTTGATGAGTCCGATCACGTTCAGGGCCTTTGCAAGGACCCGGCTCTGACGCATGATCTCGCCGATAAGATCGTTGGACAACGAAAACGGCGGCAGCGAACATGCGCTGTCCCCGGAATGAATGCCCGCCTCCTCGATATGTTCCATAACACCGCCGATAACGACCGAATCACCGTCCGAAATGGCATCGACATCGATCTCGATCGCGCTCTCGAGGAATTTGTCCACCAGCACCGGCTTATCCTCGCTGACATTGACGGCCTTGTTCATGTACTCGACAAGGCTGTCGTTGTCGTACACGATCTCCATCGCCCGTCCTCCCAGCACATATGACGGTCTGAGGATGAGCGGAAATCCGATCGTATTGCCGATCCGTATCGCCTCTTCGACAGAGACGGCGGTCAGGCTCGTCGGCTGCTTCAAGCCGAGGCGTTCGAGGAGTTCCCGGAACCGTTTCCTGTCCTCGGCGATGTCGATGCTCTCCGGCGACGTTCCGAGCACCGGAACACCTGCGGCCTCAAGCCTCTTGGCGAGCTTCAGCGGGGTTTGCCCGCCGAACTGGACGATGACGCCGTCGGGTTTTTCAAGTTCGACGATGTTCATGACGTCCTCGTAGGTGATCGGTTCGAAATAGAGCTTGTCCGAGGTATCGTAATCCGTACTCACCGTTTCCGGATTGGAATTCAGCATGATGGATTCATACCCTTCTTCCCTGAGCGCGAAACTCGCATGCACACAGCAATAGTCGAACTCTATGCCCTGGCCGATCCGGTTGGGACCGCTTCCCAGTATGATGACCTTCTTCCTGCGCGAAACTGCCGACTCATTCTCGCTCTCGTACGTCGAATACAGGTACGGGGTATATGCCTCGAACTCAGCACCGCAGGTATCGACGACCTTGTAGACGGGCATGGAACCGCCGTTGATGCGTGCCTTCCGTATCAGGGGCTCGGTACTGCCCGTCAGGTCAGCAAGGGCGCGGTCCGAAAAACCCATTTTCTTCGCATCCAGCAAAACGCCGGCTGCCTCCTCGGTCGACAGCGAGCTTCCTTTCAGCGCCGCTATCGTGCTTTCGAAACCGATGATCTCCCTGAGGTTGTTCAGGAACCACGGATCGATCGACGTAGAGCGGTGAATCTCGTCAACGCTGAATCCCATACGCAGCGCATCACCGATGTAAAACAACTGTTCCGGTGAGGGGCGTTTCAGTGCGGTGATGACCTTTTCACGCGCCTTGTCCGTTCCATAGTCCTCCTCCGCGATCCTCTTCGCCATTCCGTACACACCGGCCTCGAGCGAACGCAGGGCCTTCTGGAAGGATTCTTTGAACGTCCTGCCTATCGCCATGACCTCGCCCACAGATTTCATCTGCGTCGTGAGCGTATCGTCAGCCTGCGGAAATTTTTCGAATGCAAACTTGGGTATCTTCGTCACCACGTAGTCGATCGTCGGCTCGAACGATGCTTTCGTGTTCTTGGTAATATCGTTGGTGATCTCGTCGAGGGTATACCCGATGGCGAGTTTCGTCGCGACCTTCGCTATCGGATAGCCGGTTGCCTTGGACGCGAGGGCTGAACTGCGCGACACCCGGGGGTTCATCTCGATGACGACCATGTCGCCGTTGGCCGGGTTGACGGCAAACTGGATGTTCGATCCGCCGCTCTCGATACCGATCTCCCGCATGATCCTGAGATCG
>JAJYLM010000108.1 GCA_021787655.1 bacterium | reverse complement strand
GGTGACCTCATGCAGGACCACTTCCCCGTTGAGCAGCTTGTCCAGAACGGTAAACGGCATCATCGATCCGCTGAAGAGATATTCTCCGTATTTTACGTTGTGCGTTGCACCCATCAGATACGCGAGCACCTTGAAATCCAGGGTGTTCTTGATAATATGCTTCTCCTCGAGGATGTCCGATATCTTCCTGAATGATACTCCGGCAGGTATGTTGATCGTCGTCAGCACTCCCCTCGTATTTGCCGGGACAATGAGAAAATGCGTGAACTGAAATGCGGCCGCGAGTGAAAGGACAAGCACAGCGGTGATGATGTACCATCGAATCCTTTTTATCATATCATTCTTTCTACTACATTCCCCGGAGCCTGTGCAAGCGCTTTTTCTTCATCCAAATACAACCAGCTGTCAGGTTTATCCCCGTGGTCCTGTTGTGCAGGCAACACCTGCGCTACCTGCCGAAGCGCATGTCCCCCGACCACGTGTGCAAACCTATTGCCTGCTGCGCTCTGCAGCCTCCCGGGTCATCGCAGCAATGGTCTTTGTTGCTATCCGCCCGGTGTCGTCCAACAGCGTAACCTGTGCAGTATCCTGGAGCAAATGGCCGAGATGTTCTTCAGGCACGGGTGCCTGTATTTGTCCGAGACACCAGACGGCGTAAGCCCGGGTTTCAGATACCGGATCGGCAAGGTACAGGTCGATATAAGGTGCGTAGGGTTTAATATGAGAAGGTTCCTGCGCGGCAATCCTGCCCATAGCCCACAGTACCCCTGGTCTGAAGTATGTTTCCCGTATCCCGAGCAGTGAAATAACCAGCGGTATATACTCCCGGAAGAGGTCTATCCGGGAACTGATGATCTCTCCCAGCAGTTCCGGAGACGACCAGCCGACACTGCCAGAGTCGTCGTTCAATGACCATAACAGGTTGCTGATCAAGGTGCGTACGAAATCCAGATCCTGCTGTACCAGAGCTGCGACGATGCGCCCTGTGGCCCTGATGATTCTGAACCTGAACGGATCATCCGCGGTATAGCTCAGCGAAATCAGCGTCGACAACCTGTTCTTTTTTTCCTGTACCAGGATACGCAGTTCGTCGTATTGTTCGGTCTCGACAAGGTTCCGTAGTGTCTCTCTATCCTTCACCATAAATTGCCTCCGGGAGAACAGTGCTATGGTTTGATGTACGCATATCCATCCCGCTGCTTCCTGATGATCTCGGTCACACCTGCGCTGACAACCGTGACGAATGAGGGCAGCTTGTCCTCTGCAAACGGACAGTCCGGCTTGCCGGAGCACATCATCTGCAATGAATTCCTGCAGGCAACAATCATCACTCCCTGTGCATGAAGATCTCGCATCTGCCGGAGTGCGGCCGCATCCTGAAAAACCGAAACTGCAGTTCCATTGATGACGAGTTCGACGCGGGGTTGCTCCGGTGCCAGGTCCTTGATAAGGTTTCCAATATTACCTGCAGCCACCGGAAACCTGTCGTTGTCGTTGACATGAACAATAACGCTGTATCCGCTCATGCGTTATTAGTATCCACACATGCGGGAAATTTCAAATAAAAACGCTGTTCAGGTATGACGACAGGTACGCTTTGGTACGAACCGGGACGTTTCATGAAAATTATATTGACACACTATCTTGCATATTGTATACAATATATAAGATGACGTTAATATTTTTGATATCGGTGTTCGCAGGATTCATCGGCGCACTCAGCGGTATGGGTGGCGGGATCATCATCGTTCCTGCGCTCGTCCTCCTCGGCATCAATATTAAATACGCCATTGCAGCAAGCATGCTTTCGGTCATTGCAACGTCCTGCTCCGCGACCGCAGCCTACGCAAAAGAACGCATTGTGAACCTGAAGATAGGAACCTTCCTGCAGCTCTTTACAATCCTCGGTGCCATAGCCGGAGCGACGCTGACCCTGCACATGAGCGAAAAGCCCCTGTCGCTGATGTTCGGCCTCATCCTTCTGACATCGTGGATAACGCTGCTGAAAAAAGGCGTCAGCGTTGCCCGTTACGACAACAGGGGCGGTATCGTGGATAATTATCTCGAGCTGTCGGGGTGCTATGAGGAAAAAGTACCCCCGTACAGGATCATCAACTATAAGAGCAGGTATGCAGCACTCGGCGGCCCGTTTATGTTTCTGGCCGGTATGGTCGCAGGGCTTCTCGGCATCGGGGCCGGAGCACTCAAGGTCTTGATCCTCGACTTGCTCATGGGCCTGCCGCCCAAGGTATCGACGACCACCAGTAATTATATCATCGGCATTACAGCGCTCGCTGGTTCGAGTGTCTTTTTTGCCTCTGGGTATTTAAAGCCGGGACTTGCCGTACCCATTATATTAGGGGTGCTGGCAGGATCGTGGATCGGATCAAAACTCCTGGTGAGAATGGTCGAAGAGGCGGTAAGAAGACTGTTTCTTGTTATCCTGCTGGTCATTGCAATCGAAATGATCTGGAGAGGCATCTAACATGACACCGGAGAAACCGGTAATCCCGGAAACAAAACCGGGCGTCATGCCCGGCACCATGGATGACCGGTGTGTGTCGTCCGTGATATCCGACGATATCCAGACGCACAAGGACGCTATCGCAAAACTCAATGACGAGATAAAGAAGCACCAGCAGGCAATACTGACCCTGCAAAAACGGCTTTCTGCAATTCCCGTTGTCCGCAAGGTTGCGAGCCTCGAGGATATCATATCGTTCATCTACAGGGGCGGCGTTTCACTGACCATGCTGTTCTTTATCGCAGGCATGGCCCGCTTTTATATCCGCCATGATAACCTGAACGTCGACTACAGCATGTTCTATAAAAACTTTTACCAATTCACAGAACGAGAACTTCAGTTCATCACCCTTGGACATTTCAGGACGGAAGTGCTCCTGAACGCGGGCCTGATGATCCTCCTGATCGCACCGATGGTGCAGGTCCTTGCAACAGGCGTTTATATGGTCACGGCGAACAGGAATTGGAAGTACGGCATCATAACGCTGCTTGTCCTCGTTATCCTCTCAATCAGCCTGCTGCTCCATTAGCAAGAGAATGCACTCGGGAAGTCTTCTTATCCGTTCAAACACATTTTTGGGGTTCGTTGCAAAAAAATCCCCCGGCGTCCTCAAACGTGCTCAGGACACAGGGGGAAAAAGGCTGTTACTTTTCTCTGAAACCGGGAAACCGGACTATTGCTCTTTCAGTGTCCTCTCGGTAAAAATGCTGTCCCGCAGGCCTGTATTGATCTTGAGCTCTTTCACGACGATCTCGGTCTTGTGGTTCTCCTGGACGTTGTCCATGGCCATGGACATGGGAAACCATTTCCCGTCGATCTTCTTAATCTCGGTGTTGACCAGTATCTTGAGCAGTTTGCCTGATTTATCGTAAAACTCCATCTTTAACGGGACAAAATTGTCGTCCCTGGTCCACACCTTTACCATGCTGTACGCGGCATCACCGGGTTTCGGTTTCAGCAACAATTCATACTCGCCGTCTTTGAAGGACACAACGGTTGCCGTAAAATCGTGGGAAAGGCCGCTCGAACTCAGGTCCCTGTAGCTGAAATCGGACCCCATGAAGCTTCCATGGGAAACATGCCCCGCTATCCTCCGCACCTTGCCGAGGGCAGGCAGGTACAGCCACATGTTATCGCTGCTTCGTGATAAAAACCCGGTACCCTTGATGTCTGCCGGTGCAAGGAAGCGTATGAGATGCTCGTCGGCACCTTTTGTGTACATTTTCAGCGTCCGTTCGGTTGTCGTACCGCTGCTGTCGATCAGCTTCATCTCAGCGACGCTGACCTTGTCTTTGGTCAGCTGCTGGTCATCGATTTTTTTTAATACCTGGTCTCCCGTTAACAGCGGTGCTGCATTGATCAGAAGCAGGACTGCCGGTATCATGAAAAACAGCATAGACTTTTTCATAGTGATCTCCCTTCGCTGCTACACATAGACGGTTCACCGCCCTCTGTCAATGAAACAGACAGGGGCTACATCTCCATGATTTCAATATTTTCGTCCGGAGATTTTTTCCTTTTATAGACGATGTTCCTGAGGAACAATGCGGGCAGTACGCCGAGCAGCACCATGATCCCCGTCAGAAAAAAGGCATCATCAAAAGCGTTCACTGTCGCCCACTGATGAAGGTAGGCGCTGAAGCTGCCCTTTCCTGCGATGCCTGCACTATAAAAGCTCGCACCCTTGCTGAGGGCAAAATTCGAAATCCTCTGGAAAAGTGACTGCGTGACGGGGGATGTCGGAACGAAATGTCCGGCATAGGACGCCATGTGAAAATCCGTTCTCGTATCAAGCACCGAGCCGAGTGCGGCGATACCGAATGTACCCCCGGTTTGCATGATAACATTGAGCATGCCCGAGCCGAGGTTGATCTCCTCGGGTTTGAGCGAATTGATCGCGGCGCTGGTCACAGGGGCCATGATAAAACTGATGCCGAACCCCCGCATCATCAATCCGATCATGATGAAGCGAATGTCCGAAAGCAGGGAAAGGGAGGAAAAATAGAACAGGGAGTATGCTGTCAGGAGTATCCCGAATATCAGGGGCATCTTGGGCCCCACCCTGTCCACCAGTTTTCCTGCAAGAGGCATTCCCATGGTAACCATGATGGCCTGGGGTATCATCAGAATACCGGTCATGGTGGCAGAGTACCCCAGGAGATTTTGAAAATACAGGGGCATGAGAAAGACAGTGCCGAACAGCGCTATCGATCGCATGATGCCCAGCACATTGAGCAGGACAAAGTTGTAGTTCTTGAATATCGCGAGATCGATGATAGGCTTTTTGACGACGGTCTCAGCGATGATGAACAGGAAAAAAGAAAAATATGACGTTGCGAACAGGTTGAGTATATACCCCGATGTCCACCCTTTCTCTTCACCTTTCGTCAGTGCTATCAGCAGGGCGCCCAGGAACAGGCCGAAGGTAATAAACCCTATGAAATCGAAACTTTTCAGGACGCTCATGTCTCCCTGTGCCGGTTTCAGGATGCTGAGTCCCCAAAAGAACGCAATGACCCCGATGGGAATATTGATGTAGAACAGTGCGTGCCAGCTCACATGATCCAGCAGGTAGCCGCCGAGCGTCGGCCCTATGGCTGGTGCTGCGGTTATTCCGGCCCCCCATATCCCCAGGGCAAGACCTCTCTCTTCTCTCGGGAATACTTCGGAGATCATGGTCATGCCTGTCGGCATGATATCGCCCGCACCAATGGCCTGGATCAGCCTGAAGACGATCAGCGAATCGAGGCTCCACGAAAGACTGCACAAAAAAGAACCGACGACGAAAAACGCCAGCTCGATCAGAAAGGCGACCTTGAGACCGACCAGGTTCCTCAGCCAGACAGCGAGAGGCATCAGGATTGCGAACGCGAGCATGTATGCCGTGACAATCCACTCAACCTCTTCCGTATTTGCCCCGAACGCAACCATGAAATGGGGCAAAGCAACATTGACGATCGAATTGTCGAGCACCCCCATAAAGCTGCCGATCATGACGATCGCGAGAACCCACCATTTGTACGAGGAGTTCTCGCCGTTGTTGGCAGGACTGCCGTTTACAGCCATGAAAATTTTCTGGTGTGGATCTTCACTTCCACGGACATACCGGGACGCAGGGTATAGCCCTGGGTATCGATGGCGATCTTCACCGGAACCCGCTGCACGATCTTGATGAAGGTGCCGGAAGGGTTCTCAGCCGGAATGACTGAGTACGCGCCAATGGTCTCTGCCTGCACGTGAAGCACCGTTCCGGTAAAATTGACGCCGGGATAGGTGTCGACATAGATATCGACCTTTTGCCCCGGCTTGACCGGTCCGAGGTGCGTCTCCTTGATATTGGCCTCGATCCACACATCGTGCAGATCGACAACACCGAAAATCGGCTCGCCCGGTGACATGTTCTGGCCTATGTTCGCATACCGCTCTGCGACCGTGCCGGCAATGGGGCTTTTGACCGCAATGCCTTCCAGCCGGTTATACGTAGCATCGAGGATGTTCTTTGCAAATGCGAGCGTAATCTGTGCCGAGTCATTCTGTGATTTCGTCACCTCATACCGCGTCTTCGCGTCGAGGAGGTTCTGCTCGCTCGTGCCGCCCCGGTTGAAGATACGCTCCAGCCGCTGTTCGTTCTTGCGGGCGTCCAGCAGTTCCGACTGGAGGACATCCGCGTTGCTCTTCGCCCTCTGATACTGTATGGCCGCTTCTGCACGGGCTGATTTCAGATCCTTGTCGGTCACGATGTTTGAGAGGGTGACCATGGCAAGGGTTGCTCCCGTCGTAACACTGTCGCCTTCGTCCGCATTCAGCTGGGTAATATAGGCGGGCAGCGGAGAGCTCAGGATGATCAGGTGCGCAGCAACCTGCGCATCTTCGGTATATGCGTAGTTGTTCCAATATCTCCACCAAACAAGTCCAAAAATGATACCAGCGATGATCAGTATGCCTGGTACGTATACCCGGGGCTGGCTTAACATCTTCTTTTTGCTTTTTACTTTATGTGTCTTTTCTGTTTCTTCCATGATTGTTCCTTTCGTATCTGTCTTCGGTCAAAATTCCTTGATTCGTCCCCGTCATTCCCTGCCGTTCAGTCAACTCCTGATCTGTCCGTTCAGTACGATGCCGTCCCCATAATCCTTTCCAGCTCCGCAAGGGCCAGCAGATAGTTGTACTTTGCCTTGATATAATTCATCTGCGCCTCTTTGAGCCCGAGGTTTGCATTCAGCACATCGAGGTTCGTTGCAAGCCCTATCCTGTATTGCTCCTGGGCTATGCTCTCCGCTTTTTCGGCGGTCTTGAGGGCTTCCTGTGCTGCCGCAATTTCATTGTTGGCCACGGTTGCGTTCGCATACGCGGCCTGGGTCGAAATCCTGATGTTGTCAACAGTCTGGGATTTGAGGAATACCAGCTTGTCGTAATTCGATGATGCTTCCTTAAACCGGCCTACGTTTGTACCGCCATTGAACAGCGGTATGGACAGGACGAGCTCCGCCTGATAGATGTCCTGCCAGGGGCCCGATAATTCATTGTTCAGCCAGTTGTAGTTTCCCGCAAGTGCGAGGGTCGGGGAGAACTTGCCGAGGGTCATCTTTTTATAATCATTCAGCGCGGTCAGCTGCTTGTTGATAATCTTGATCTGGTAGTTGTT
>JAJYLM010000004.1 GCA_021787655.1 bacterium | reverse complement strand
CTATTGTTATATAAAATATCACTCGTGTCCGGTAAAAATCTGTAAAAATGCTTGAAGCCTCCAGTGGGGTAATGTACCCTATCGCTTGCTAATAGTGATAAACAAAGGAGGCCCAAGCTATGAGTTCTCTTAACACAGTGCTCAATGAATTGCTACAAATTGTACCGAGATACAAATTCGAGTCGCTGGTAAGCACGTATCAAAACGACCGGTATATAAAGTATTACACCACCTGGCAGCAGTTTATAACCCTGTTGTATGCCCAGATGAAGGGGAAAGATTCCCTGCGGGACATCATAACCTCTCTGAATACTCATAAAGCAGCATGGTATCATATGGGGTTACAAGATATTCACCGTTCCACCATATCCGATGCGAACAGAAGCCGCAGCTACGAGGTATATGAGAAGCTTTTCTATGCGATACTGAACAAGACCAAGGACGTAACGCCCAAGCACAAGTTTCGGTTCAAGAATCCTCTGTACAGCATTGACGCTACGGTCATCGACCTATGTCTTTCCATGTATCCCTGGGCAAAGTTCCGAAAGACCAAAGGCGCATTGAAACTGCACTATCAGTATGACCACAGCGGGTCAATCCCATCCTTTCTGGTTGTAACGGATGCCAAGCATCATGAAACAAAAGTGGTAAAAGAGGAAGCATTTCCCTTGTTACCGGACAGCATCGTTTCTGTTGACAGGGGGTACATTGATTATAACTGGTTGAATTCCCTTAATAATAAAGGGGTTTTCTTTGTCACACGGGCAAAGAGCAATATCAACTACTCGGTTATCGGACAGCAGGATGTGGAGAGAAAAAAGGGTCTGTTATTTGACCAGACCATCCGGCTTACGGGCTTTTATACGAGTAAGAAATACCCGAACCAGCTCAGACTGGTGGGCTATCAAGACCCTGAAAAAGGGAAAGAGCTTATATTTCTCACCAATAATTTTAAGCTGTCTGCATTCACCATTACACAGATTTACAAGTCCCGCTGGCAGATAGAACTGTTTTTTAAATGGATAAAACAAAACCTCAAGATAAAATCATTCCTCGGAACAAATAAGAATGCGGTATTGACTCAGATATGGGTAGCCATGTGCTACTATCTGTTGCTCGCTTATATAAAATACCAGACCAAATACGCCAAGTCGCTCACAGAGCTCACGAGGATTCTCTCAGAAGCGGTGTTTTTTAAGGTTTCAATCATTGACTTATTGTCCATCAACCAGTATAACCTGCATAAGCTGAATAAATTGGACCATCAGCTTGCTTTATTTTAACCGGACAGTAGTGGTATAAAATATATAATTAAAAGCTTGACAAGCAACTATTATTGCATAATATGAGGTCATGAAAAAAGCTAATTTGTTTTTATATTTCAATATCTTATATAAAAACAACACGTTGTGGTTATTTTTTGGACCATACTATATATTGTTTCAAAAAGGCTGCAACTGATACTGCAAACGCCTGAAAAAAAACAGATAATATGAGCTATAATTATTTATTTTATAACGACTTTTTAAGTTTTCCACAGGTGTTGAAAAACTTGTGTGTTTCTCTCGTTGGTTTGCTTTTGATCTCAACAAGTTACACAACAAATTATATGCTAATTATAAGGGAGGCTCAATGGAAGCTTGGGAAAAGATAAAAAAAGAACTTGTCAGTATGTATAAAGATACGAATGATGATCCGTGGATAACTATTTTAAATCCATTGAGTTTTGACAATAATGCTCTGGTCCTTGGTGTTCCGGATGATTTTTCGCTGGACTGGATTAAGAGTCATTACCATGAAGATATCGTCAAGCTGGCAAGGACACTCCTGAATGATACCACGAGTGTCGAACTGGTCATCGATGACAGAGAAGATTTAGAGACAAACAGCCAGAAACTGCCACCTGCCGGGTTTATTCCCCTGAACAACTCCAAGGGACTTCTCAAAAATTATACCTTCGATAATTACGTCGTCGGCGAATCGAATAAATTCGCAAGTGCCGCTGCAATTGCCGTATCCCAGAACCCCGGGAAGGCATACAACCCTCTCTTCATCTATGGCGGGGTCGGGCTGGGAAAAACCCATGTCATCAATGCGATCGGCAACCTCATCGACAACGAGCATAACGGCCTGAACATCATTTACATTACGACCGAGAATTTCGTGAACGATCTCGTCAACCACCTCAGGGACCGGAAGATGGATCTGTTCCGTGAGGTATACCGGAACTGCGATGTCTTACTGATCGACGATATCCAGTTCATCTCCAACAAGGAGCGCTCCCAGGAAGAAATGTTTCACACGTTCAACACGCTGTATGAAGAAAAAAAACAGATCGTGTTTACGTCGGACAAGCTTCCGAAAGAGATACCCAATATCGAGGAACGTCTGAGGAGCAGGTTCGAAATGGGGCTCATAGCAGATATCCAGGTACCTGATATCGAGACAAAGGTCGCGATCATCAAAAAGAAGGCAGAGGACGACCACATTGGCATCGATGACGAAATTGCATTTTTTCTCGCCTACAACACCCAGTCGAACATCCGTGAACTTGAAGGCTATCTGACCCGGCTCTCCGCGTACGCCTTGCTGACCAAGACGAAACTCAACATCCACGTTGCAAAAGAAGTCCTGTCCGGATTGATCCGGAAAAAAGACAAGTGGCTTACCATCGACGACATACAAAAGGCCGTTGCGATGCACTTCAAGATCAAGGTTTCCGACCTTCTCTCGAATAAGCGGATGAAGTTCATTGCACTCCCGCGGCAGATTGCCATGTTTTTGTCCCGCACGCTCACGAACGCTTCATACCCGGAGATCGGGCTCCAGTTTGGAAATAAGGATCATTCTACGGTCATTCACTCCGTGAATAAAATTTCCGGGATGATCCAGGAGAACCAAAGCATCAAGGACGCTGTTGAAAAGATAAAAAAAGGGTTAGGATAATCTCTTTAAAAAGTTGTTGATAAGTTGCAATTTATTTTTTATATTATTTATCAACAAACTATGAACAAGACAATAAACATGGACAAACATGCGGAGGTACAACGATTTCAATAGTATAGAGCGCATGCTCTCTTTTTTCACACTCTTTATTACTATTAAAATTAAAAACCTATTAGGAGAAACACATGGAACTGACCATAGATAAAAGAATATTGATGATCGAGATCAGTAAGGTTATCGGAGCTACCGAACGAAAGGCGACGATGCCTATTTTGTCCAATATCCTGATGATAGCAGATAAAGAAACCCTGACTATTATCGGCACGGACCTTGAAGTTACTATTATCAGTAAGATAAACTGCAGTATTGCCAGCCAGGGTCAGGTTTCAATACCTGCTAAGAAATTTTACGATTATATACGGGAACTGCCGGACAGGGATATCCGCATAAAACAGGATGATGGTTTTATTCTGATCAGTACGGGAAAGATATCCGGGAGACTGAAGGTATTACAGGCCGAGGATTTTCCGCATATCGACGAGTATAAAGGCAATTATACGACCTTAACGTACGAGAAGCTCTTAACGATGATCGATAAAACGATCTATGCGACATCGATGGACGAGGTCAAGTACAGTCTGAACGGTGTTTATATAGAAAAGATTGCCGATAATCTGAGGTGTGTTGCAACGGACAGTCACCGTCTTGCAATGTATGAAGATGCAGAGATCAACGCCATAGAAGGATTGACGAAAGGTATCATCGTTCCAAGGAAAGGTCTTTATGAGATCAAGAAAATAGGAACAGAAAAGGAAGTCGGAATAGCCATCGAAAAAAATAAGAATTTCATCGTCAGGATAGGAAACACGATTATTCAGATACGGCTGCTCGACTATGACTTCCCGGATTACAAGTCGGTTATTCCGCCGGAGACCAAAATCAACATCAAGCTCAAAAAAGAAGAACTCGTCGCAGCTGTCAAGAGGGCACAATCGATCTATCAGGAAAAAATATCTCGGGTCATCTTCACCATGAACGAGAACAGCTTTGTCGTCGAAAGCAACGAGCCGGATATCGGAGAAGTCAAAGAGGAGCTTGAAATAGAGTATAAAAAAGAGCCTCTCAAGATCGGGTTCAACGGCAAGTACCTGATTGACTGTTTGAACTCTATTGAGGGCGAATTTGTCACCCTCGGGTTCAACAACGAGCAGAGTGCAAGCACCTTTTATGCAGACGACAACAAAAAACATTTGAATCTGATCATGCCGATGAGGATGTAACAGGGAGAATGATATGAGAAAAATGACGGAACAAAATCTCCGTGCTGCTTTTGCAGGGGAATCCCAGGCACACATGAAGTATTTGATTTTCTCTGAACGGGCGGAACGGGAGAAAAAAGCCAACCTCGCGCGGTTGTTCAAGGCGATATCATTTGCGGAACAGGTACACGCCACCAACCATTACCGTGCTCTTGGAGAAATCAACGATTCGTCAAAAAACCTCCAGGCCGGAATCGATGGTGAAACCTACGAGGTCGAAGAGATGTATCCGGCGTTCAAGACCGTGGCGGAACTCCAGAAAGAACAGACTGCAGTCAGGTCGACCAATTACGCTCTTGAGGCTGAAAAGGTGCATGAAGAGATGTACACGAAAGCGAAACAGACAGTCGATCAGGGGAAGGACATCGCTCTCGGTGACCTCTATATCTGCGATGTCTGCGGATTTACAGTCGAGGGAGAAGCCCCTGCTGTGTGTCCCGTTTGCGGTGCGAAGATAGAACGGTTTAAAAAATTTTAAAAAAAGGGGCAGCGTCTGAACGCGCCCCCCTGTATTATTTTTTCTCGCCCGGCTGGGGTTGATCTTCTTTTTTCGCTGTTGAAACGCCGATCACCGAGTAGAGCGGACAGTAATTAATACTTCCGGTGAGGATCGGAATGAAACCAATGAGCCCTATCCATCGCCATGAAGAATGAACCCAGAATATCATGGAAAGGAGAGCAAGCCCAACGATCCATCGAATAATCTTATCCGCCGAACCGACATTTTTTATCATAGCCACCTCCTCTTCAAAGTATAAGACATATAAAATAAAATACAAGATTAAGAAACCGCCGGACAGGGGTGGCGGACACAGGTCTGCTAATAGTTGCAATGTTCGGCAAAAAGAGTATGTATCTTTCGGTAAACGCCGTACGGTATCATAGTATACCCGCCGGTATGCCCGAGGCAGATTGCAGCCAACGGCGGCTGCGATCCCGGAGCACGTTCTCCGGCTGAGCAGGTCGGAGATTTCTGACGGGGGAAAAGGAGAAGACATGGATGCACAGAACACACACGAGACAATCGGTATTATCGGCGGCAGCGGCCTTTATTCGATCGAGGGGTTGAAGGACCTGCAGGAGAAAACCCTCGAAACACCGTTCGGCAGGCCCTCGGACGCGTATATCACAGGAACCCTCGGCAGCACGACTGTCGTTTTTCTGCCGCGTCACGGCAGGGGGCACCGGATATCTCCGTCGGAGATAAATTTCCGCGCAAACATCTTCGGCATGAAGATGCTCGGTGTGAGCAGGATTATATCCGTCAGTGCCGTCGGGAGCATGAAGGAGCAGATCCGTCCCGGGGACATCGTCATTCCGGATCAGTTTATCGATCTCACGAAGCAGAGAACGGGAACATTTTTCCGGGACGGCATTGTCGCCCACGTATCCATGGCCGACCCTGTGTGCCCGGTGCTCTCGGACATCCTCTTTGCAGCAGGGGCAAGCAGCGGCATCCGCATGCACAAGGGAGGAACCTATGTCTGCATCGAAGGTCCGCAGTTTTCATCTCGTGCTGAATCGTCCCTGTACCGCCAGTGGGGGGTGGATATCATCGGCATGACGAACATGCCCGAGGCGAAGCTCGCACGGGAGGCAGAGATCTGTTATGCGACCCTTGCGCTTGCCACTGATTATGACTGCTGGTATCAGGGGATGAAGGATGTCGATGTCGAAGACGTTGTCAGGATCATGAACGAAAACGTTGCCAATGCAAAAAAAATAATCGCCACAGCCATTCCCCGCATCACGGGAAAACGCGGATGTGCCTGTGAACATGCCCTGCAGAGCAGTTTCCTCACCGCCCCCGAGGTTATACCGCAGACCATAAAAACGGCACTCAACCCCATCACCGGGAGGTACCTCAAGTGAACATGCGGACGATCATTCCTCTCGTTGCTGCAGGTATGGTTGTGCTGATCTCCTGTGCGGTGCAGAACGCGGACATGCAGGGCAGTACCATCGACAACGGGAACAGCCTGCAGGGCAGGTACTCGACCCTGCGGCAGGAGAACGCGTCGTTCGGCGTCAACCTCATACCACCGCAAAACGGTGCTGCTTTCTGGGAAGGAAAACAGCTTGATGACCCGTACGGCGTGAGGGTTGAACAGGGTAAAACCTATCAGGTTGAGATTGATATGCAGGACGGTACACCGTACAAGGGAACAGTCCAGGTCGTCGGTGCGGGAGGATCGGTGGGCAGGTTTCAGGGGTACGATGTCCGGCTGTCCGGTTATATTATCGAAATGCTCAAGCACGACCGGCAGGTATCCTATTACCTCAATTCTCCGGGCGGCAGGCAGGTCCTGCTGGTCACATTTTTTGCCCCGTAATACGCTGTACAACGGAATGTTTGTATGAAGATCCTGCACGGTGCAATGAACCGCCGGGCCGCAGTGGGCGGGGACGAAATCCGGAAGGGATTCAGGGCTGATACATGAGACGTTCTCTCGAACATGCTGTGTGGGATTCAAAAAGTACGATCCGCGATATGCTGCTGCTGCCGCTGCTGGTGCTGTCCTTCCTGTTTCGTTTCGGAACGGCAGCCCGGAGGTGGCTGTACCTTCGGGGTGTTCTGAACGCCTACACACCGTCGTGTCCCTGCATCTCTGTCGGTAACCTGACGGTCGGTGGTACGGGAAAAACGCCGATGGTGATACACCTGTGCACGCTCCTGAAAGGAAAGAAGATTGCTGTTGTCGCGCGGGGATACGCTTCGGGCGGCAGCGGCATCAGGATAGTGTCGGACGGACGGTCTGTCCTGATGGGCCCGGACGTATGCGGTGACGAACCATACCTGATAGCGAGCACGGTCCCCGGTACGATCGTCGCTGTCGGGGAAAAAAAGTCGGACGTCGTCCGATTCGTCGAACAGCACTACCATCCCGAGGTCATCGTCCTTGACGACGGATTTTCCCACCTTCGGGTAGCGAGGGACATCGACCTCGTCCTGATTGACGGGGATAAGGGTTTTGGCAACGGCCACCTGCTGCCCGCAGGGCCCCTGCGGGAACCGCCGGCAGCACTGCGCTTTGCAGATGTCATCGGCATCAAGGGCAGAGAGGACACAACAATCGAAACGCTCCTGCGCCGTCATGTCGGCACGACAGGAACATTTCATTTCACGTACCGGGTCAGGGCCGTCAAATCCCTCGACAGCGACCAGCCTGTACCAGCAGAACAGCTGCGCAACAAAACTATCGTCGCCCTCGCAGGGATCGCTTTTCCGGACAGCTTTTTCAAGCTCCTCGGATCGCTCGGCATCCAGCCGGCCCACTGCGTGGCGAAGACGGACCACCATACGTACGGCGAACACGAACTGGCGTCCCTCACCCGGCGGTATGCTCCGGATGCCGTGATCATCACGGCCAAGGACGCTGTGAAGATGAAGGGGCTGCGCAGGGACAGCGCTGTCGCGTGGCTGTACGTCGATATAGCAGTCGAAGAGGACAGCGGCGTTCTGTCCGGCCTGCTGCGGAGCAAAGGACTGCTGCCATGATCAAAAAGACCAGATACTTCATAGAGTACCTGCTGCTCAGGGGCGTGGTGGGTATCATCAACAGATTGTCAGAGAAGCACGTCCGCGCTGTTGCGTCGTTCTTCGGGCACCTGTGGTACGCCCTCGATCCGAAACACCGCGCCATAGCACAGGCGAATATCCAGTCCGCCTTTCCCGGCATGAGCGGGGACAACAGGACGCGCATTCTGAAAGAAAGCTATGTGAACATCATCGAAACATTCATGATCTTTCCGCGGATGGCACGCTTTGACAGCACTGTCGTCGAACAGAAATTCACCTTTGAATGCGAGGACTATTACGAGGAAGCAGTCCGGCGCGGCAAGGGTGTTTTTCTGCTGACCGGACACATCGGCAACTGGGAATTCGCGGCAGCAGCCCACAGCATCAGGCACCATGGGCTCGTTGCCGTGGCAAAGGACATCCACAACCCCTCCATCGACGCGTACATAAAATCGCTGCGCAGGAATGCACTCGTGGAGGTCGTCCGGCCGAGGAACGCAGTCTTCAGGCTGCTCAGAAGCCTGAAGCAGGGGAAAACCATTGCCATGCTGCTGGATCAGAACACCCTGAAGCACGAAGCCGTGTTCGTTGATTTCTTCGGCAGGCCTGCTGCGACCCAGTACGCGATGGCGTTGATGGCGTTAAAGACAGGCGCAGCCGTCGTCCCGGGGTTCATAACCCGCAATGCAGTGACCGGCGGGTATATCATCCGGTATGAGAAACCGCTCTCTGCCGATGACGTGCAGGACAGGGACGCGGCAGTACAGATCTTGACCCAGCACTACACCGCGATCCTCGAACACCAGATACGAAGGGCGCCTGCCCTGTGGTTCTGGGTCCACAACAGGTTCAAGACGACCCCGTAGCACCGGGACGCGGCACAGGAGGGCATGCACATGATCCGGAGCAGTGCAGGATGAAAAAAAAGACCAAAAAAAGAGTGTACCTCATTGCCGGGATAACCGCAGGACTCCTGGTGGCAGGCACAGCGTTCTATGGTTACCTGCTCTACGTGCGGATAACGGCGCTTTTTATTTCTCGGGGGTTTCCGTCGCCGTCCATCGTCTACGCTGCCCCTTCCTCGGTGAACAAGGGTATGGGAATGACAACGCGGCAGCTCGTGGACACCCTGAACAGGCTCGACTATCATGCAGCGCAGTCACCTTCATTGGTTCAGGGACAGTATTTCGTTGCAGGTCCGGACGTCTACCTCTGCACCAGGGGGTTTTCGATGCCGACCTTTGCGATCCCTTCCGTGCAGGCGGTTGTCCGGATTTCCAGGGACAGCATAGCGGATGTTACCGCCCCGGACGGCACGGAGCTTGGCAGCATAGAGCTTGAACCCGAGCAGCTCGCAGTATTTTTCGGGGATGATTTCAAGATGCGCATTCCCGCGGCGCTTCCCTCACTGCCTGACAGCCTGATCAACGCGGTGATCGTGACCGAGGACGTACGGTTCTTCGAACACGGCGCCCTCGACATGAAGGGGCTGTTCCGGGCGATGATCGCGGATCTGATGGCCATGAGCATACGTGAGGGCGGGAGCACCATAACGCAGCAGCTGGTCAAAATCCTCTTTCTCAGCAACCGGCGGACGTTCAGCCGCAAGGCAAAAGAGGCGGTCATGGCCCTGATGATCGCCCACCGGTTTACCAAGGCCCAGATCCTCAACGCATATCTGAACGACGTTTACCTTGGACAGAGCGGGCACATCAGCATCGTCGGCATGGGTGCAGCTGCGAAGTACTACTTTTCAAAATCCGTCGGAAACCTGAGCATCGCTCAGAGCGCGCTCCTTGCAGGGATGATCGCATCACCCAATAAATACTCGCCGATCGATAACCCCCGGGAAGCAGTACAGCGGCGCAATTACGTCCTGTCCCGCATGCTGCAGTATCACGTGATCACGTACAGCCAGTACCTTGCCGCACTCGGTGAACCCGTTTCGGTCACCGTGTCGCCGATTCACGTGAAGCAGGCCCCGTACTTCGTCGACTACATAGCGGACCAGCTTGCACATAATTTTTCCAGGGAGCTGCTGACGACCAACGGTCTGCGGATCTTCACGACCCTCAGACCCGCTGTCCAGCACATGGCGGACGCCGCACTCGCGAAGGCCCCGCAACAGCTCGAGGGCGCCCTGGTGGTCATGCAGCCCCAGACAGGGGATATCCTGGCAATGGTCGGCGGCCGGGATTATAACGAAAGTCAGTTCAACAGGGCGGTGATGTCCCGGCGGCAGATCGGATCCTGTGTCAAACCATTCATCTACATGCTCGCATTCCAGAACAAGGCAAAGGACGGATTTTCGCAGGTGACGGCCATCGATGACGCACCGCTGAAGATGAGCACCGGCGCCGGTGAATGGGAACCCCAGAACTACGACAAGCGGTTTCTGGGGAACATGACCGTCCGGTACGCCCTCCAGCACTCGATCAATATACCTGCGGTCAAGGTGTCCTTGCAGGTCGGGCTCGACGCGATAGCGCAGCAGCTGGAACAGCTCGGGCTTGGCACGGACATTCCTGCGTTCCCGTCCATCGCCCTCGGGAGTACATCGACATCGCCGCTGGACCTGTGCCGGGCATACACGATCTTCGCGAACGCCGGCTACGAGCCTGTCGCGCCGGTCAGCATCAAGGCTGTTACGGACATGAACGACGACCTCATCTACAAAACAGCGCTGCAGTTCAAACCCATGGGCAGCCCGCAGGCGTGCTACGTCGTCGACAACGTGCTGCTCGGATCAGAGACCGAGGGCACCGGCAGGGGGCTTCGGCAGTTCGATATTCAGGGGCAGTATGCCGGTAAAACAGGGACGACGAACGATTTCAGGGACGCGTGGTTTGCCGGGTATACCCCGGATGTCGTCGCTGTTGCATGGGTCGGCTACGACAACGAGGAGAGGATCGGCCTCCCCGCTGCAGCCGTGGCGCTGCCGGTCGTTGGCAGGTTCCTGGCGCTGTACACGCACCGCTCCGGCGGAAAGGATTTCGATGTTCCGGACGGTGTGCGGTTTGCATGCGTCGACCGGTTTACCGGGCTTGCGGGAAACCGTGCGACCGACTGCGTGCAGGGGGCCTTTATCAAGGGTACGGAGCCGCAGCATGGCCCGCTGAAGGGTATTGTGGACTGGTTCAGACACCTGTTCGGCAACTGAAAAGGCCGGTGTTGCATTTTTTATGTCACCGGAGGGATAATGTATAACCTATGAACATACTCGTCTGTGTAAAACAGGTGGTCCTGCCCGGGATGTCTGCACAGTCCGGCAGCAGGATCAACCGGTACGATGAATACGCCCTCGAAGAGGCGCTCCAGGTAAAGGAGCGCATACCCGGTACTGCGGTCCACGCGGTTTCCGCAGGTCCCCAACGGGTCGAAGCCGTACTCAGGCGGGCGATGGAGATGGGGGCTGATACCGGTATCCATCTGCACGTCGACAGCGGCGAAGAACTCACCCCGTACCAGGCCGCATCGCTCATTGCCTCGCACGTGCGCGCAAACCGGTACGACATGATTTTTGCAGGTGTGATGGCTGAAGACGATTTGCAGATGCAGACAGGACCGATGATCGCAGCGCTCCTTGACTATCCGTACGCGTCCGCAGTCATCGCGCAGGAGATCAGGCCGGACAACACCGTCTCGGTCGAACGGGAGTGCGATGCTCACCGGCGCCAGTGCGTCGAACTGGACCTGCCGTGCGTGCTCACTGTCCAGTCGGGCATCAACAGGCCGCGCTACCCTTCGCTGTCCAACGTCCTGCGGGCAAAGCACCAGGATATCATCAGGCCGGAAGCATTGGGCAGGGAGGTGCCGCGTGCCCGGGAGACGACCATCAGAACATTCGCGCCGGAGCTGCATCCCCGGGGGATGTTCCTGGAAGGTACACAGCGGGAAAAAGCAGTCAGGCTGCTCGGGCTCCTGCACGAAAAGAATTTTCTCTGAAGGCACGGGTATGAACGACGGCATTGTTGTCATTGCGCAGCACGGTGAAAACAGGGCAGACCCGCTCACATACGAGTCCCTTGCCTGCGCATGGTCGCTGTGCGGCGGTGACGCTGAACGGATCAGGGTGATTGTTCCGGGCGATCGTTCCCGCACGGTTGCCCGCGAGATCGCAGCTGCATCCGGGTTCGCCGTAACGTCCGTCGAGAGCGATGTCCTCACTACGTACAACGCTGATGCGTACCTCAGGGTGCTGGGACCGCTCCTCGAAAGGACGGCCCCCGGATATGTGATCCTGCCGCACACGTGCATCGGGTACGATCTGGCGCCGGCGCTCGCCGTCAAACTGGGTGCAGCCTGTATAACAGGGGTGGAAGCTGCTGTCTCCGGTAACGAGAGAACAGGCTTTGTCAGGACCGTGTCTGCCGGAAAGCTCTCCGCAGAGGTCGTACCGGAAACGGCAACAGCAGTGCTGACGATCCAGCCCGGCGCCTGGCAGCCCCTTGATATCAAACCAGGCAGTGCAGGGGCGGTGGATACCGTACGGATCGAGGCAGGAACCGGCAGGAGCAGGACGACCGGGTTCAAGCAGGCAGAGTATCAGGGGAGTGCACTCGCGGACAGCACCGTTATCGTTGCAGCCGGCAGGGGGATCGGCACGCAGGGAAACCTCGCGCTGATCCATGACGTTGCACGGCTGTTCCCGCGGTCGGCGATAGGCTGCTCCCGGGCTGTCTGCGATGCCGGCTGGCTCGGCTACGCTCATCAGGTCGGCATGACCGGCGCAACCGTTGCGCCGAAGCTCTACTTCGCCATCGGCATCTCGGGAGCTGTTCAGCACGTGGCAGGCATACGGGATGCACAGATGGTGATAGCGATCAACAACGATCCCTCGGCGCGGATCTTTGCGAGGGCGGATGTCGGCATCGTGGAGGACCTCACCAGGTTCATCCCCGTCCTTATGGAGGAGTACGACCGGCAGCAGGGAACGACCACAGGAACAGAAGAGATCAGGGAACCACGGGCGCAGGAGAACAGTCCGCCCCCGGGTCCTGTAAAGAGGTGAACACAATGGAAGAAAAAAAATCAGGGCTGCAAGCCGTCGGAAGCGGTGCAGCGAAGGCCGGTATGTTTGTTGGACGCAGCATCCTGGAAAATTATAAAAAGATCGATCCCGACGTCATACGTCACATCGTGCAGGTGCCGCTGCTCGGTTATTCGTTGTTCGTCCCGCAAAACCAGCACTTCAGGCCCGGGCAGGCGGACGGCTTTCCGCCGCTGATCTTTGTTCACGGACTGGGCGGGAACCGGGGCAATTTTCTGTTCATGTCCTGGTATCTGCGGCTCCTTGGCAGGAAGCGCAGCTACAGTATCCATTTCGGAGCAGGGCAGACCGTGCACAGTATGACAGCTGCGCTTGCCCGTTTTATACGCAAGGTTCAGAAGGTCACCGGAGAACGCAAGGTTGCAATCGTTGCACACAGCCTGGGCGGTCTGATCGTGCGGCTGGCCATGAGGGAGTACCGGCTTTCTCCGGCGGTGGAGACCCTGATCACGCTGGGCACGCCGCACCACGGGACGTATTCCGCACGCTACGCGAACACGGCGATCACGAGGGACATCAGGCCGGACAGCAGGCTCATCCGGGACCTGGACAGGCAGCGCTGGCCGCGCGGTGTTCGGGGCGTGAGCTTCTGGAGCCGCAGCGATATCATGATCCTGCCTCCGGAATCAGCAGCGCTGGACGGCACCGTGCAGATAGAGATGACACCGTTTACCCACTACAGCTATTTGATCGATCCGAGGAGCTGGGCGGCGGTCGGCAGGGCGCTCAACGGATGACACAGGAAAAGGGAGCACGCCCATGCTCAGCGTCATAAGCCCGGACGTTTTACCCGCCGTGCCCCTTTACGCGATTACAAAATGATGCAAAGTTTCTTTTTTATGCTTATACTACTAACTTATTTTTATGAGAGGAACAAAAATCTGTAGATGACAGACATGCTGTACGAAACACCTGATGATACATTAAACGCATATCTGAAATTTCTCACAAAAAAGGAATATAAGAAGGCATACGATTGCCTGAAGAAGCTGCTACACCAATTTCCAGACGATAGAGATCTCTTGATGAGTATGATTTCTCTGTGCATTCATGAATGGGCAAGGCCCGACATGAGCATACCCTGGTTCAAACGGCTGGCAGTCATTACATCCGAATGGGAGACCTATTACAGCCTCAGCAGTGCCGAGGCTTCGGTTGGACAATTCTCCGCTGCACGTGAGCATCTTACAAGGGCAAAAGAACTCGAGCGCAAACAAAGAACAGACAAAACATGGCTTCGTCCCGTTAAGATATTTTCGGACCTGGAGAAATACATCAGAAACGGTGAATCGGGCATAATATCCGCTCAGCGTCCCTTCAGTTTCATAGAGAATCAAACGCGTACGCTTCAGTATGTCGACGAAAAACAAAAGAAGAAAGTACAGAACGCAGAGGTAACACGACAGAAGAAAGCACAAGCACTGCCTGCATCCACGGACCAGACCAATACATATAGTCATCCGGCTTCTTTTGAAGGCCAATCACTACCGCAAATTCCAATACCAACGTATACCATTCCAATAAAAACAGAGCTTTTTAAAGAAGATGCCTCTCTTTTTACAGCGCATGCTTCTCTTTCACAAATACAATCGTTGATAGATTATGAACGGCTCTCGATTCAAGGCGGATACGACGAGCTTCTGTGCCTGAATGCAGTAAACGGTATAGAAAAATACTGGTATCAGACAGAGACGGTAAAGAAGGTCCTCAAACATTTTCATGGCAGTGTTTTATTGTGTGATGAAGTAGGTCTCGGCAAAACCATAGAGGCGGGCATGTTGATAAAGGAATATGTCATGAGGGGGATGGTTAAGAATATCATGGTGCTCACGCCTGCATCGCTTGTTTCACAGTGGAAAGAAGAAATGCAGACAAAATTCGACATAGCGTTTCTTACCACGGACGACCCTGCTTTTATGAAAGCACCGGAAGACTTCTGGAAACAACGTTTTATAATTGCTTCCATGAATACTGCGAAGGGAAGCAGGAACAGAGAGCTTGTTGAAAATCAATTTTACGACCTCGTTGTTGTCGATGAGGCACACCATCTCAGGAACAGGTCCACACTTTCATGGAAGCTCGTAAACCGGATAAAAAAAAGGTTTATCTTCCTTCTTACTGCAACCCCTGTCCAGAACAACCTCATCGATCTGTTCAACCTGATCACGCTGTTAAAACCAGGTCAGTTCAAGACAGAAAAAGAATTTAAAAAAGAATATCTCAGCAAAGGGGGGCTCAAGGGTACTGCGGATAAGGAGAAAATGCGGGGGCTGCTGAGGGACGTCATGATAAGAAACACGAGGAGTGCGATAGACCTTAAATTACCAAGGCGTTTTGCGACAACGATACGGCTCGATCCCACGCCAATGGAAAAAGAAATATATACTGACATCAACCAATATTTGATGGAACACGAAGTACCCAGAATGTCGGTCAATATCCTTCTGAGAGAGGCGGGAAGCAGCTTGGTTGCTTTGAAAGAGAGCCTGCTCCACAGGGAAGACAAAGAAGGGTTGCGAGACGTTCTCAGGAAGCTCGATGGAACAAACAACATAAGCAAAGGTGATGCCCTGCTTGGGATACTGCAAAAAAATCCCACAGAAAAAAAGGTCGTGTTTACCCAGTTTATAAAGAGTATGGAGTATATAGGCGATCTCCTGTCAAAGAGCGGCATCGCGTATAGAACATTCAAGGGAACGATGTCCCTCAAGGAGAAAGACGCAGCCATTGCAGGCTTCAAGGACGATGTCCCTGTGCTCGTCTCTACGGAATCAGGCGGTGAGGGAAGGAACCTGCAGTTTTGCAACACCATTATAAACTTTGACCTTCCGTGGAACCCCATGAGGATAGAGCAGAGAATTGGAAGGCTTCACAGGATAGGGCAGGCAAGGGATATCTTTATATTCAATCTCACCGTAAGGGGAACTATCGAGGATTACATTATCGAAATTCTGGACAGCAAGATCAACATGTTCGAGATGGTCATAGGCGAGATAGAGCCGATCCTCGGGCATCTTGGGGAAGACAGGGACTTTGAAGAGATAATACTAACATTATGGGCTGAAAGTAAAAACAGCACCGTATTGAAGCAGAACTTCGAAAAACTTGGCAATGACCTTGTCAAGGCGAAGAACGATTATTTTAAATCAAAATCCATTGATACTGCGATATTCGGTGAAGATTACGAGACATGAGCAAGGCACTTCCCGACATTATTGAAAATATATTGATGCTCAACGGTGCTGTTACGGAGCGACAGGAGGACGGCGGTATGGCCATTATCCTTCCGCAACGTGTAGCTAGAATGCTGAATATACCAGAATATACAACCTTATGCTTCTCTTACAATCATGGACACGATAGTGCAATTTATGCCTCTTATGATTCCGGTTTTTTTCTGTCTGTCAAAAAACTTCTTGATCTAACGGGCAGGGTTGCCTTTGCCGGCTTTGAGGCAAAGTTACCCGGCGTAGAAAAGGTATCAGCCATGGTTGCACAAAAGATAGGCTTTGATAACGCTACCTTGCGCATAGACACGACAGAGATGACAGAAATCGTTTATATACTGTTTTTTGTAAAATATACCGCGTTGTCGGATGAGAAGCATGAAGGCTGGCTGCCCATTATGGTAAATAACATCAACAGTTCTGTCATCGCGCTACACGATACGGAGATACTGGAAGGTCTGACAGAGTACCAGGGGCCTGCTACTATCTCTATAGATACCATGAAAAGGCTGTATGACGTTGCCAACAGAGCGGCCCCAAAATTGGTAGAAGCAGAAATGGCAGGTTTTAGCAAGAGCCTTGAAAGAAGACTCAACCGTGATATCCGGAGGGTATATGAGTATTATGAGACACTGAAGACACAAACAAAGGATATGATTGCGAAAAAAACAGGCAACAACACTGTTGATGCATCTACAAATACACCTATCGCTGGAGAAGTATCGGAAGAGTATGTGAGCAAGCTACGCGGTAAGCTTACCGCGATAGCGTCTGAGCAGGAATGGAAGATACGGGACTTGGTTGCAAAATATTCCCTGCGCATAACAGGGGAGACCGTGGGAGCAATCGCCATACACACACAGGCTATTCAGTGCCGCATAACAATAAAAAGGAGACTCGCATCAAGACAATTTTCTGTTACCTATAATCCCCTGTATAGACAATTAGATCCGTTGAGCTGCGAGTCCTGTTTTCGTGAGACCGCCAGTCTTGTATGCGATGATCATTTGCATATCGTCTGCATGCATTGTTTAAAGCCGTGTCAGCAGTGCGGTAAAACGTATTGTAGAAAGTGTCAGACCTCGTGCCCAAAATGCAAAAAAACATAGCTAACAACAGAGCCTAACGATTCGCAAAGGAAGGCAAACATACGCGGCAGAGTACAATGAACAGGGGCTATAGGTATACCAGCGAAAACCAGAAAAAAATTAGGGAAAGTTCGATGTCGGTTCACATCTCCGAAGAATTGTGATACAGAAGAAAAACCGGAGAACCTATGGATAAAGATTTTGAAATCGCATTAATCGTACCCTACATATCGCAGAAAGCAGATGGAGTTGAGCAGTTTTTGAAAGAAATAAAGCGGGAATACAAGCCGCCTGTCCTCAGGTCAATGAACCTGTACTGCTGGTCGTCGAGTGACTCTCTGGGGATCATCTTTTCGTTCGACTTTCCGTCCTTTCTTCCGCGGTACGTGAATTCGATCAAGCGGTGGGGGCAGAAAAACAGCGCCAAGATCTTTGAACTCATGGCGTTCGGAGAAAATGAACGCAAGGAGTTCAAGAACAAGTTTATCCTGACATCGGACCTGAAATTCATCGGTGATTTTGAAGTGTCGTTTGCCCTGTCGAGCATCCTGAGGAGAACCAGTGCGACCAAAGGGAGAAAAGACCAGCGGTTCAATGCAACCATCAAGGTGGGTTTCCGTTCAACGGAACATTTTATCCAGGAGTATACCAAGGACATTTCCAAGGGGGGCATCTTTATTGCAACGGACAAGCCCCTCCCCGTCGGTTCAAAGGTAGACCTCGTCCTCTCCCTTCCCGGTTCTGCGCGCGAGGTCAAGGTCAGCGGCGAGATCGTCCACATCGTCAACCGCGAACAGGGCGCCACGGCAGGTTACGACAGGGTTGCCG
Source organism: bacterium (assembly GCA_021787655.1). Lineage (GTDB taxonomy): Bacteria > JAMCPX01 > JAMCPX01 > JAMCPX01 > JAMCPX01 > JAJYLM01. Next base: position 16,810 of record JAJYLM010000004.1, on the reverse strand, counting down.
GTATGGGTGTTCAGTTCACGGAGTTCGATCGGGGCGATCAGCAGATCCTGGATGCCTACGTCGGGTCGCTGCAGCAGAAATCGTAACGCTGACGTTACTTCACCCCTCCGTACTTTGAGACGAACTGGAGCACGAACGGCGTTATCAGGGTCGTGACGACGACCATGAAGATGATGACAGCATAAGCGCTGCTGCTGATGACACCCATGTTCAATCCGATCAGTGCAACGATCATACCGACCTCTCCCCGCGGTATCATGCCGAGACCGACGAAGTTCATGACCCGGGGACCGTACCGCACAGCCCCAAGCCCGCAGCCGATGTATTTCCCGGCGATCGCAATGAGCGTGTAGACCGTGGCAACCAGCATGATGCCGCCGCTGAAGAGCTGTCCGGGCTGTATCTTCATGCCGATCATCACGAAGAAGAAGGGGACGAGGAATTCATACATGGAATCGAACATGTCGCCGAGGTGCTCGTCTTCAAGCTCGGCCATGAGCAAACCGGCAAAAAAAGCACCGACGATGCCCGCCATTCCGATGAACGATGTCAGGAAGGACAGGCCGAGGAGCAGGGACATGCTGAGGATGAACTCGTTTTTCTCCAGCTTCAACCGCTCGAGCCTGCTCTTGAGCAGTTTCACGGATCTGCCGCCGAGGAGAAACACACCGGCGAGAAACAGGACGGCAACAACGAGCAGCGAGAGGATCTTGTACACGTCGATATGTCCGTTGGTCTCGCCGGTGACTGCCGCGAGCACGAGCAGTCCGAGGATGTCGTCCGCGACTGCTGCCCCGAGGATAATCTTTGCAGAGACGGTATGTTCGAGTTTCAGGTCGTTCAGGACCCGTGCGGTGATGCCCACGGATGTTGCGACGAGTGCCGTTGCGACAAACAGCGCCTCTGTGCCCCTGTGGCCGGTGGAGAGGATGAAAAAATAGCCGAGTGCCAGCGGCAGTGCGACACCGAGTGTTGCGACGATGGTTGCATCGATGCCGATCTTCAGCATGTCTTTCAGCCGTGTGTGCAGTCCGACGACAAACAGCAGCATCATGGCCCCAAGCTCGGAAAATGCATTGAGCACCGGTGTTTCCGTGATCAGGTGCAGCCCGCCGGCACCGAGGACAACCCCCGCTGCAATTTCACCGAGCATGGGCGGTATGTGGAGCTTTTGAAAGAGGTAGTTGAACAGTTTTGCGCTTATGAAGATGAGAAACAGGGAGAGGAGTATACCTGCGTGTTCCATTATTCCACGGTAACGCTTTTTGCAAGGTTCTTGGGCTGGTCAACATCCGTGCCGTTCATGACGGCGATATGGTATGCGAGCAGCTGGAGGGGAACGATGGAAAGGATGGGGGTAAACAGCTCGTCGATCGCCGGGAGCACAAACAGCTCATCTGACAATTCCCGGATACCTGCGTCATCGGCATTGGTGAAGCTGATGATCCGGCCGTCGCGCGCCTTCACCTCTTCTATATTATTTTTGATCTTCTCATAGACCTTGCCCTTGACGGCGACGAAAACCACGGGCATGTCACGGTTGACGAGGGCAATGGGGCCGTGCTTGATCTCGCCCGCGGGATAGCCCTCTGCGTGGATATAGGAAATCTCCTTGAGCTTGAGCGCGCCCTCCAGTGCGACGGGGTAGCTGATGCCCCTGCCCAGGTACAAAAAGTCGGAGTGCTTCGCGTACTGCTTGGCGATGGTGACGATACAGTCCTCCTGCTTGAGCATCGTATCCAGCAGCACGGGGATGGAGACGAGTGCGTCAAGGTATGAAGCCGTCTGCTGACGGGAGAGCCTCCCGAGGCTTCTGCCGATGTGGATAGCCAGCAGGTAGATGGAGACGAGCTGGGAGGTGAATGCCTTGGTTGAGGCAACGCTGATCTCAGGGCCAGCATGCGTGTACAGGACATGGTCCGATTCCCGTGCAATGGTACTGTCGATCACGTTGCAGATACTCAGGACCTGGCTGCCGTGTTTTTTTGCGAGCCGTATCGCCGCGAGCGTGTCCGCCGTTTCACCGGACTGGGATATCGCGACCGTCAGGGTATCGCTGCCGAGGAGCGGTGTTTTGTACCTGAACTCTGAGGCTACCTCAACATCGACCGGGATACCGGTCATCTCCTCGATGATGTACTTGCCGGTCAGGCCTGCATGGTACGACGTGCCGCACGCGACAAAATTGATGCGCTTCAGTGCGTGGAGGAGCCGGTTGTCGATGCCTGCCTCCTTGAGATCGATCTCCCTGGTGTCGAACAGGATCCGGTCCCGCACGGTGTCCGTGATGGCCTGCGGCTGCTCGAAGATCTCCTTCTGCATGAAGTGCTTGTACCCGCCTTTTTCCGCCATTGCCGGGCTGATGTCGAACTGCTTGGGATGCACCGGCAGGGCGTTCCCGGCAAAGTCGAAGACCCGGACGTCTTCAGCGGTTATGACCGCGATCGTGCCGTCGTGCATGAACAGCATTTTGTTGGTGTACGGCAGGATTGCGGGCATGTCGGATGCGAAGATGTTTTCGCTGTTGCCGAACCCGATGACCAGCGGGCTTGCTTCCCGGACGGCGATCAGGCGGTCCGGGTTCTTCGCTGAGAGCACGCCGAGCGCGAACGAGCCGCGCAGCTGCTTGACCGAGGCGAAGACCGCGTCTTCGAACGACGCGCCGGACTTCAGGTGGTCTTCGATCAGGTGGGCGATGATCTCGGTATCTGTTTCTGACTTGAAATGGTGCCCTCTGCCCTGGAGCAGTGCACGCAGCTCCGTATAATTTTCTATGATGCCGTTGTGGACCACGACAACATCGCCTGCCCGGTGCGGGTGGGCGTTCTCGTCCGACGGCTTTCCGTGCGTGGCCCACCGCGTATGGCCGAGGCCGGTGGTCCCGTCGATGGTTTCGTGCTCGATGAGCTGGACGAGGTCCTTTATCTTGCCTTTCTTCCGTTTGATACTCAGTCCCTTGTCCGTGATGATCGCGACACCCGACGAATCGTATCCCCGGTATTCGAGCCGCTTCAGTCCGTCAAGGATGATGGGGAGGGCGTGCCGCCTGCCGATGTATCCGACGATACCGCACATCACCTGCCCCCGAGCTTGCTCTTCCGCTTCATGGCATAGCCCTCGATATTCCTCTGGTCCGCACGCTCGATGCCGAGCGCACCCGGCGGAACGTCCTTGGTAATGGCCGACGATGCCCCGACGATGGCACCCCTGCCGATGCGGACCGGTGCGACGAGCGCAGTGTCGCTGCCGATGAATGCCTCGTCCTCGATCACGGTGGGGTTTTTCTTGAAGCCGTCGTAGTTGCAGGTTATGGTGCCTGCGCCGACGTTCACCCTGCTGCCGATGGTGGCGTCACCGAGATACGACAGGTGGTTTGCCTTGGAGCCCTTGCCGAGCGACGATTTCTTGATCTCGACGAAGTTGCCGATATGGACGTTGTCGTCAAGCACGGTCTCGGGCCTCAGCCGCGCAAAGGGACCGATGACAGCGTCCTTTCCCACGAGGCTCTGCTCGATGACCGAGTACGGCTTGATCTCGACACCGTCGTTGATCTTGGAGTCCTTGATGATGCTCCCGTTCCAGATGATGCACCGTTTCCCTATTTTGGTGCCGTTCATGATGAAACAGTTCGGATACACGATGCTGTCCTTGCCGATCACCACGTCCTGTTCAACATAGGTGCTGTCCGGATCGAAGATCGTGACGCCGCTCGCCATGAGCCTGTTCAGCTTGCGCTGGTTCAGGATGCTCTCGGAGTGGGCGAGCGCCCTGCGCGTGTTGACGCCCAGCACCTGGTCTGCATCGTCGGTATGGTAGTTCGTCACCTTCTTTTTCAAGGTCTGCATGATGCGGATGACATCCGTGAGATAGAACTCGCCGGTCACCGGGGAGGGCTTGACGCGCTCCAGCGCCTTGAACAGCAGCTTGCAGGACGCAAGGTAGATACCGGCGTTGATCTCCCGCACCTTCTTGGTTTTCTCGTCTGCATCGTTCTCTTCGACGATCGCGTACTTGCCGGCCTTTTTGACGACCCTGCCGTAGCCCTCGGGATTGTCGAGGGTTGCGGTGATAAACCCGAGGGACGCCTTGGATTTCTTGTAGTGGTCATAGAAGTCCTTGATGAGCACATGCTTGATCAGCGGGACATCGCCGTTGAGGATCAGGACATCCCCGTCCAGCTCGGCAAGTTCCTGTGCCGCGCACCGTACTGCATCCGCGGTCCCGAGCTGTTTGTCCTGATGGACAAACAGGGCATCCTCGAACCGCTTGGAAACGTAGTCCATGATGATCTCCTTGCCGGTACCGACGACCACGATGACCTTGTCCGAGGGCAGATCGATCGCCCTCCTGAGGACGTACTCAATCATGGGCAGACCGCCGATCGGATGAAAGACCTTCGGAATGTCCGATTTCATCCGCTTGCCCTCGCCGGCAGCCAGGATAAGGGTATAAAGTTTTGTGTCCATGCGTATCCCCCCTGTTATTTGATGAGAAACGTTAAGATAGCCTTTTGCATATGGAGTCTGTTCTCCGCCTGATCGAACACGACGGATTGTCCGCCGTCCAGTACCGACGACGTTATTTCTTCTCCCCGGTGCGCCGGCAGGCAGTGCATGACGATCGCGTCACGGCGTGCATGTCCGAGCAGTGATTCGTTGATCTGGAATCCCGCAAAGTCCCTGAGTTTCTCCATGCGGACGTCCTCCTGTCCCATGCTCACCCAGACATCCGTGTACACGACGTCGGCGTCCCGGACCGCGTCCTCGGGGCGGTCGAACAGGCGAATGGTGCGCGGATTCATCTCCTGTGCCCTGCTGAGAATGGATTGATCCGGCCCGTGCGAAGGCGGTGTCGCGATGTTCAGGCTGATGCCGATCACGCCCGAAGCCTCGAGCCACGAGTTGAGCACATTGTTGCCGTCGCCGATGTACGCATAGGTCAGGTTCCGGTAATCGCCCTTCTTTTCATACACCGTGAGCAGGTCGCTGAGGATCTGGCACGGATGCGAAAGGTCAGAAAGTCCGTTGATCACGGGAACGGATGCGGCACCTGCAAGCCCGACGACATTTTCATGCGCAAAGGTCCGCAGCATGATGCCGTCCACGTACCGGGAGATCGTTCGTGCTGTGTCCTGGATGGTCTCGCCCCGGGAAAGCTGGATATCCCTGGAATTGAGGAACAGCGCCATACCGCCGAGCTGGAACATGCCCACTTCGAACGATACCCTGGTCCTGGTCGATGACTTTTCGAAGATCATGGCGAGCGTCTTTCCCCGCAGGGGGAGCGAAGGCTTCTTTTCCTGTTTGAGGCGGACCGCTTCCTGTATCAGGTCTCCAATTTCCGTCTTTGTTACGTCGAATATACTGGTCAAATCCCGTTTTCGCATACCTTCCTCTTGTTTTTTGTGAAATCATCGCCATGCTAACATGGCCGGAGTGTTTTATCAAATCATCGTGCAGCAACCAGACCCTGAAAAAACGGCCGACGAGACCGTTATTTGAGCGCGGTCAGCAGGGCCTTTTCAAAGAGGGAAATGCCCGTGTCCATCTGCTGCCGGGTAATGACGAGGGGAGGCAGGAACCGGACGATCGTACCGTTCGTTATATTGATGATAAGTCCGTTCTTCAGGCATTCGTCGAAGACCCGGGCGGCAAGTCCTGCATCGAACAGCTCAACGCCAAGGGCCAGTCCAAGCCCCCGTACGTCTTTGATGGCGTCCGGGTACCGTTTCTTCAGGCCTGCAAGTTTTTTCATTGCAGCCGCGCCGATCTTTTTCGCATTGCCCGGGAGCCGGTGCCGGAGAATGGAGGTGAGCGCCGCGAGGCCTGCTGCAGCGGCGAGGGGAGAGCCTCCGAACGTGGTCCCGTGAGTGCCGTAGTCGAACGCGCCTGCAACGTCCCTGGTTGCGAGCAGTGCGCCCATGGGGACTCCGCCTGCGATGGACTTTGCAATGGTGACCATGTCCGGCTGTATCCCGTAATGTTCGTACGCGAACAGCGTGCCGGTCCTGCCGAGGCCGACCTGGACTTCGTCCATGATGAGCAGGATGTCTTTCCTGCGGGTCTGCTCGCGGACAAACGAGAGATACTCCTGTGTCGCAGGGTAGATGCCCCCCTCGCCCTGGACCGGCTCGAGGATGACAGCGCACACATCATCGCCCAGCGCTGCCTGCATATCTTCCGTATCGTTGAACCGGACGTACCTGAATCCCGGTACCAGGGGCCCGAAACCGTGCTGGTATTTCTTCTGTCCTGTTGCCGACAGGGTCCCGTAGGTCCTGCCGTGGAAGGAGTTGCTTGCACTGACGATCACATACCTGCCGGTGCCGTATTTCCGGGACGAGTAAAGCCGCGCGAGTTTGAGCGCACCTTCATTCGCCTCGGCGCCGCTGTTGCAGAAAAATACCTGGTCCGCAAACGAGTGCCGGGTAAGCATCTGTGCGAGCTGGGCCTGAGGCTCGGTATAAAAATCATTGGTAACCAGGATGAGCTTTTTTGCCTGTGCCGTCAGTGCCCGTACGACATCAGGATTGGAGTAACCGGTATTGGCAGCACCCCGTGCACCGAGAAAATCCATATACCGTTTGCCGCTCTTGTCCCACAGGTAAATACCTTTGCCCCGGGTTATGACCAGCGGTATGCGCTTGTAGGTGTGCATGATGCACGCGTCGGTGACTGCTATGGTATCGATATGTTTCATTGCTTTCATCCCTTTTGAATTGTTCATAGTGAATTTTGAATTTTTTATTTTGAATTTTTAATATTGAATTTCTTTATCTCCGTCACGTAATCTCTGTTCCGACACCTTCGGGCGTGAATATCTCCAAAAGGACAGCATGGGGGATCCGCCCGTCGATGATGTGGCATTTCTTGACACCGTGCCGGATTGCCTCCACGGCATACCGCACCTTCGGGATCATGCCGCCCTTAATCACGCCGGAGCGGATGAGCTCTTCGACCTCGTCCGACCGGATTCCCGGCAAAAGCTTGCCGTCCTTGTCGAGCACGCCGTCGACATCCGTGAGCATGATCAGCTTTTCGGCCTTCAGGGAGGAGGCGATCGTTGCAGCCGCGACATCGGCATTGACGTTGAAGGCCCGTCCGTCCTCACCCACGGCAACCGGCGCGATGACCGGTATGAAGTGGTTCTGCTCCAGGGTTCTGATGATCTTGGTGTCCGCACTGACGATGTCCCCTGTCCTGCCCATGTCGAGCATGTCTCCGTTCTCCCGGTTTTTCATTTCAACCATTTTTGCCACCAGGAGCTTCCCGTCCTTGCCGCTGATACCCACCGCCTTGCCGCCGAGATGGTTGATCAGGCCCACGATCTCCTTGTTGATCTTCCCCACGAGGACCATCTCGACCACGTCCATGGTCTTTTCGTCCGTGACACGCAGCCCGTCGATGAACGTGCTCTGCTTGCCGAGCTGTTTGAGCAGGTCGTCGATCTGGGGTCCGCCGCCGTGTACGACCACGGGCTTGAGGCCGATGTACCACATCAGGATGATGTCCCGGGCAAAATTGTTCTTCAGTTCCTCGTCGAGCATTGCATGGCCGCCGAACTTGAACACGAACGTTTTTCCGTAAAAGGTCTTGATGTACGGCAGGGCCTCTATGAGAACGGATGCTTTTTGTATGTTCTGTTCCATGGCTACAGGATGTATTTGCTCAGGTCCTCGTTCTTCAGAATCGGGTTGAGCTTTTCACCGACATACGCCTGGTCGATGGTGATCGTGCTGCCCTTGAATTTTGCGGTATCGAAGGAGATGTCCTCGAGCAGCCGTTCCATGACGGTGTGCAGTCGCCGCGCACCGATGTTCTCGAGCCGGTCGTTGCTGATGCTCGCGATCTCCGCGATCTTCTCGATGGCGTCCTTCGTGTAGACGAGGTCGACATTTTCCGTTTTCATCATCTCGACGTACTGCTTGGTCAGCGCATTGTCCGGTTCCGTCAGAATCCTGACGAAGTCCTCCTTGGTCAGGGGTTCGAGCTCGACCCGTATGGGAAACCGTCCCTGCAGTTCCGGGATGAGATCCGACGGCTTGCTCACATGGAATGCCCCGGCCGCAATGAACAGCATGTGGTCCGTCCTGACCATGCCGTATTTCGTCATGACCGTGGTGCCCTCGATGAGCGGCAGCAGGTCGCGCTGGACTCCCTCGCGGGACACATCGGGGCCGTACCCCGATTCCTTGCTCGCGATCTTGTCGATCTCGTCGATGAAGACGATGCCCGATTCCTCGACCTTGGTAATGGCTGTCCGGACGACCTTGTCCATGTCCACGAGCTTTTCGAGCTCCTGCTGGATGATGATCTCACGCGCCTCCATCACCTTGATCTTCTTTTTCTTCGTTTTTTTCGGGAGCATGGTCTCGAACATTTCCCTCAGGTTGAACTCCATCTCATCGCTCCCCATGCCGGAGAAGACCTCGATGACCGGCATCGGCATGTACTGGATGTCCATCTCGACATAGCGGTTATCGAATTTGCCGTCCCTGAGCATTGCCCTGAACTTTTCCCGCGTACTCTTGGTGTCCTCGACGACCTCCAGCATCTTCTGTTCGGTTTCCGCTGGTTTGTTGTTCGCCGGCTTCTTCTTGACGGGCAGGAGCAGGTCCAGCAGCCGTTCCTCGGTCAGTTCCTCCGCCTTGGGCAGCAGCTTGTCCTCCTCCTCTTCCTGGACCATCTTGACTGCGATCTCAACGATGTCCCGGACGATGGATTCGACATCCCTGCCGACGTACCCGACCTCGGTATACTTGGATGCCTCGACCTTGAGGAACGGGGCCTGGGCAAGCTTTGCAAGCCTGCGGGCGATCTCAGTTTTGCCGATACCCGTTGGGCCGATCATGATGATGTTCTTCGGGGCAATCTCGTCCCGAATCTTCTCGGGTACGTGCTGTCTCCTCCAGCGGTTCCGCAGGGCTATAGCGACCATTTTTTTTGCGTCCTTCTGGCCGACGATGTACCGGTTGAGCTCCTGGACGATTGCCACGGGAAGCAGGGTGTCACTCGGTTCAATCTGCCCGGGTTGTTCTGCCTGCACGACAGCGTTTCTCGGTTTTCTCATTGTGTTTTACCTCTCATAGTTCTTCTATTGTAATAGTGCTGTTGGTGTAAATACAAATCTCCGAAGCGATCTTCATGGCGTTCTCGGCGATCGCCCGTGTCTCGAGACTGGAGTGCTGCACCAGTGCCCGTGCCGCAGCAAGCGCATAGCTTCCACCCGACCCGATGGCGATGATATTATCGTCCGGCTCGATGACATCCCCGGTGCCCGAGAGCAGGAGGGACGTGGTTTTGTCCGCCGCGATCAGAAGGGCCTCGAGCCGCCGGAGCGTCCGGTCCGTCCTCCAGTCTTTTGCGAGCTGGACCGCCGCCTTCATGAGGTTTCCCCTGAACTCCTCGAGCTTGCTCTCGAACCTGCTGAACAGGGTAAAGGCGTCTGCCGTGGAGCCTGCGAAGCCCACCAGCACGGTGTCGTTGTACAACCGCCGCACCTTTTTCGCCGTGTGCTTCATGATGGTATCGCCCATTGTTACCTGTCCGTCGCCTGCCATGACGACCTTCCCGTTGTGCCGTACCGAGAGTATCGTGGTTCCGTGAAACATGCCGTCTCCTTTTTGTTCCATGCTATTTTTCCTTGTGTGCCCGCGGGTGTGCGTCATCGTAGACCTTCATGAGCCTGTCCGTACTGGTGTGCGTATAGACCTGGGTAGTCGAGATGCTCGCATGTCCGAGCAGTTCCTGTATAAAGCGCAGATCCGCTCCTGCATCAAGCAGGTGCGTAGCAAAGGTATGCCGCAGCGAATGCGGGCTGATGTGCTTGAGGATGCCGGACTTCAGCAGATACTTCCTGACGATCATGCCGACCGCCCGCCGGGTTATCCGCTGTCCGAACCTGTTGAGGAACACCGCATCTGTTGCAGGTCTGCCCTGTAAAAAAATATTCCGTGCGCCGAGATAGCGTCCGAGCGTTTCCAGTGCCTTCCTGTTCATCGGTACGACGCGCTCTTTTCTGCCTTTGCCAATGACCCGCACATAACCTATATTAATATCAATATTGCCAATATCCAGCCCCACGAGTTCGGAAACACGCAGGCCGCTCGCATAGAACAGCTCGAGGATGGTCCTGTCCCGCAGCGGAGCAAAGCCGTCGCCGTGCGGCTGATCGATTAGGCCGAAGACCTCGTCGATATTGAGGAACCCGGGAAGGAGCTTGTCCTTTTTCGGCAGGGCGACGAGTTCGGCGGGATTCATATCCACATAGTGCTCCCGCACTAAAAACCTGTAGAAGGTCTTGAGCGCGGCGAGCTTCCGTCCTGCCGAACTCTTTGCGTCGGTCTTCAGGAGCCACGCAACGAAGCTCCGGATCTCAGGCATACCGGCGGATTCGAGGGAGCGGGGCGGGTTCATGCCCTTGAGAAAACCGGAGAATTGTTCCAGATCCGACAGGTAGGCCTCTACCGTGTTGACGGATGCGCCCTTTTCCGTGGTGAGATAGTTCTTAAACAAACCGGGGTAGTCCATTCAGAAATTAGCATTACCATATCGGTGCACTCTTTTCAATGTATGATCGGGATAGTGTGATACTGAGGAATGCCTTTCAGAACAGCTGTCGTCAGCCAGAAGCAGATCGGTCTTTTGAGGACTTTCTAACGGGGTTTACTTGATGAATTGTACGAACTCTGTATACAGTGCAGAAACGATGTCTGCAAATACCGGAAAAAAGGACGAACTGCTGTTCTGGATTGCACTGAGGCTTGTGGAAGGCGTGGGAAACGTCACGTACAAACGCCTCATCGCATCCTTCGGTGCGCCGCAGCGGGTGTTTTCCGCGCCGTACGACGACCTGCTGCAGGTTGAAGGCGTTCCGGAGGCAGTGGCCGGAAGGATCGTGCACAGTACGGTCTTTCCGGCAGCCGAGGCACTCCTCGCGGGGATACGGCAGCAGGGCGTGAAGGTTGTCACGCTGTCTGACCCGCAGTATCCGGCGCAGCTGAAACAGATCAACGATCCGCCGCCCTTTCTGTATGCCAAGGGCAGGACTGATATACTGTCGGCGGCACCGTGCATTGCCATTGTCGGTACCAGGTTTCCCTCGCCGTACGGAGAAGAAGTTACCGGGGAGATTGCCCTGGCGCTGGCCGGTCTGGGGCTTACCATCGTCAGCGGTATGGCAAAAGGCATCGATGCTGTCGCCCATACAACGGCATTGGCACACAACGCCCCGACGATTGCCGTCTGGGGGACGGGCATCAACCGGGTGTATCCTGCGGAGAACCGGAAGCTGGCGCACGAGATAGCGGACAAGGGGCTGATCCTGAGCGAGTATCCCCTCGATACGCCTCCCCTGGACACGAACTTTCCTGAGCGTAACCGCATCATCAGCGGATTGTCCATCGCCGTGATCGTGACCGAGGCCTCGTTGAACAGCGGCACCATGATCACGGTATCGCACGCCCTGGACCAGGGGAGGGACGTGTTCGCGGTACCCGGACAGATCTATTCCATGATGGGGCAGGGTACCAACCGCCTGATCAAGCACGGGTGTGCGATGGTCGATTCCATCGACAGCCTCGTTGCGGAGGTACGGGCGCTCCTGCCGAAGCAGACGCCGGACGCAGCGGCTGTTCCTGAGGCGCACGCAGGCCTGCTGGCCCTTTTGTCCCGGGAACCCGTGGACCTCGATACCATCATAACGCTGTCAAAATTTGACACGGCGAAAGTAATGAGTATGCTTACTGAAATGGAAATCAGCGGCGTTGTAAAACAACTGCCGGGAAAACGATTCGTTAAAATGGAGTGAACATGCCGAACAAAGCACAGACAGAAAAATATCTGATAGTTGTGGAGTCGCCTGCCAAGACGAAGACGATCAAGAAGTTTTTGGACAGCAATTATGAGGTCGTGGCGTCCATGGGCCACATCAAGGACCTGCCGAAGTCGAAGCTCGGCGTCGACACCAAAACCTTTGCAGCAGAGTACGAACTGCTCAAGACCAAGCTGAAGACCATCGCTGCCATCAAGAAGGCGGCCAAGGGCGTCGGCACCGTGTACCTTGCGCCTGACCCGGACCGGGAAGGGGAGGCAATCGCATGGCACATCGCTGACGAGCTGAAAAAACAGAACACCAAGATCAAGATAGAGCGGGTGATGTTCAACGAGATTACCCGGCAGGCCGTGGTCGAAGCGATCAGGAACCACGGCAAGCTCAACGAAAAGATGTACGATTCCTATCTCGCCCGGCGTATCCTCGACCGGCTCGTCGGATACCAGATCAGCCCCCTGCTGTGGGACAAGGTCAGGCGGGGATTGAGCGCCGGCAGGGTGCAGTCCGTCGCCGTGCGGCTCATCTGTGACCGCGAGCGGGAGCGCGAGGCATTTGTTCCGCAGGAGTACTGGTCCGTCGAAGGCACCTTTCTCACACCGGGCAAGGATGCGTTCGAGGCAAAACTCGCCACAATCGACGGCACGGCAGTTGCTATAAAAGACGGCGATACTGCACGCACGATCACCGATGAGATAAAGCGGCAGACCTACCACGTTTCAGGGATCGAACAAAAAGAGCGGAAATCTTACCCCGCGCCTCCCTTCATCACGAGTACGCTCCAGCAGGAGGCGATCAAACGCCTGAGGTTCACTGCAGACAGGACCATGAAGACAGCACAGAAACTGTACGAGGGCATCGAGCTCGGCAAGGAAGGCCATACGGCGCTGATCACCTACATGCGGACGGACTCGGTGCGGATAGCGGACGAGGCGCTGGCCGGCGTCAGGGGTTTTATCAGCGCGGCGTACGGCAAGGATTACCTACCGGGGTCTGCGAATGTGTATAAGAACAAGAAGTCAGCGCAGGATGCGCACGAGGCGGTCAGGCCGACGCGGTTCGACCTGCCTCCGGAGAAGGTCAAAAAATACCTCTCGGATCAGGAGTACGATCTGTACCGCCTGATATGGGAGCGGTTTGTTGCAAGCCAGATGACGCCCGCAGTGTTCCGGCAGATGGCAGTGCAGATCAAGGGCGGCAGGTTTCTATTCAAGGCGACGGGGTCCACGCTCCTGTTCGACGGCTACCTGAAGGTGTATGAAGAACAGCGGGAAGAGTCCCTGCTGCCGAAGCTGGCTGCCGACGATCCCCTCGGGCTGAAGGACATCGCACCGCACCAGCACTTTACAGAACCGCCCCCGCGCTATACCGAGGCTTCGCTGGTCAAGGAACTCGAAGAGAGAGGTATCGGGAGACCTTCGACATATGCGACCATCCTGTATACCATCCAGCAGCGGGGATACGTGCTGAAAGACGAGGGAAGGTTCAAGCCGACGGAACTCGGCAATATCGTTACCGAGCTGCTCGTGAAGAATTTCCCGGATATCATGGACATCGGGTTTACGGCGGACATGGAGGACAAGCTCGACAACGTTGAGGAAGGCACGACCAACTATGTCGAACTGCTCAAGGCATTCTACACAACCTTTGAACAGCTGCTTGTCAAGGCCGGCAAACAGATGAAAAACATGAAGGCAACCGAAGAGAAGACCGATATCGTATGCGAGAAGTGCGGTTCGCCCATGGTCATAAAATGGGGACGCAACGGCATGTTCCTCGCATGTTCCAATTACCCGGAATGCAAAAACACCAAAAATTTCAAGCGGGACGAGAACGGCAAAATCACGGTCATCGAGAACGAAAAGTCGGACCTCAAGTGCGCGCTGTGCGGCGGAGCGATGCTGGTCAAGCGCACCCGATCGGGAGCGCGCTTCCTTGCCTGCGAGAACTATCCGGCGTGCAAAAATACCAAACCCTATGTCCTCGAGGTGAAATGTCCTGAGTGCGGCGGGGATATCGCAGAGCGGTCCACGAAAAAGGGACGGCTGTTTTACGGGTGCACGCAGTATCCGAAGTGCAATTTTGTTTCCTGGAATAAACCGGTCAACAAGCCCTGTCCCAAATGCGGATCAAAGTATCTTATCGAGAAGTACACCCAGAAAGACGGGGTCGTGATCGCGTGTCCGAACAAGGACTGTCATTATGTGGAAGGAAAATGACAGTCCTTCTTAACACATTCAGTGGTGTCATTCCCGCGAACGCGGGAATCCAGAAGAGGAAAAAAAGAGATTCCGCATCACGTGCGAAATGACGCAAAAGGAAAACTGGATTCCGTGTCAAGCACGGAATGACGGAAAAAATGAACAAGGATATGATAGATAATAAGGACAGGGATGCTGCGCATTTGTCATTCCCGTCCCGCCGTTGGCGGGATATATATTCCAGCGGGAATCCAGGGGAGGAAAGTCAGGCTTATGGATAAGGTTAACATGAAAGAGACCAGGGAACTGGATTCCTGCTCAAGAATACCTTTGCAGAAGCCCGCGGGCAGGAATGACGGATAAGGCGGGCGGATGGCCATGCCGAAACCACCGACACCCTTAGTCCAGCAGTACCTCGAGGTGAAGTCCCGGTACAAGGACGCCATCCTTTTTTACCGGCTGGGAGATTTTTACGAGATGTTTTTTGAAGACGCCGTCACCGCGGCTCCTGTCCTCGACCTTACCCTGACATCACGCCACAAGGATGTCGAAGATCCGGTGCCCATGTGCGGCGTGCCGTATCATGCAGCAGCGCCCTACATCAAAAAACTGCTGGATGCCGGATTCAAGGTTGCAATCTGCGAACAGCTCGAGGACCCTGCCAAGGCAAAAGGCATCGTGAAGCGCGACGTTATACGGGTTGCAACACCCGGGCTCATCTACGATCCGGACACGCTTGCATCCCAGCAGACCAACTATATTGCGGTCATCGCCGGTGCGCGGGAAGGAACCGGGGTGGTGTTCTTCGAACCGTCCACGTCCGAGCTCTTGCTCCTGTCTGCGGCAGATCCCGAACAGGTGTTCGCAGAGATAAAAAAGCTGATGCCCAAAGAGATGCTCTATCAGGACAAGCATCTGCCGGGACACATCATCAGCCTGTTTGGTGCAGAGGTGCCCTTTATCCTGACGCCTGTCCCTGCCCAGTATTTCGAGTGGGACTCCATCAGGGAACGCGTTTTCGGTGTTTGGGGCGCCCAGCTTACCGGTGCAGGGGCCGCGGACGTCCCGGTACTGATGGCTGCTCTGGCGGCACTGTTCCGGTATCTTGAAGATACCAAAACCCCCATCAGCAGTATCATCATGAAGAGGGTGATACCTTCGGACTATCTCGCTATGGACAGTGCGACCATACGGAACCTGGAACTGTTCAACTCCATCATCGATGGTTCGGAAAAGATAAGCCTGGCCGGAATCATGGACAGGACCGTCAGCCCGATGGGTGCGCGTCTGCTGCGCCATTATCTCCGCTTTCCGTCGATATCTCCGGACGAGATCATGGCACGGCATACGGCTGTGGATTATTATTATCATGAACCTGTGGCACGGGCCGAGATACGGAGCAGGCTCAAAGACGTCGGGGATGTCGACCGGTCTGTTGCCAAAGCGCATACCAGCACCATGACCCCGCAATCCCTCCAGCGGTTCGCCCAGTCCATCGATGCCATGTGCGATATCAGGCAGGCGCTCCGCAGGGACGTTCCCCTGCTTTCCCTGCTGTATGACGCCATGGACACGCTTGCCGACATCCGCGAGAGCATCGGGACGACCGTTGATCTGTCGGACGAACAAAACGAGCATGGATGGTTCGTTCGTACAGGAGTTGACAACCGGCTCGACGAAACAAAGCTGCTGGTCAGGGACACCAAGGGCTGGCTCAGGCAGTTCGAACAGGACGAACGTACGCGCACGGGCATCGGATCACTCAAGGTCGGATTCTCGAGCGTGTTCGGATACTATATCGAGGTAACCAAACCGAACCTCCGCCTCGTACCCGAAGATTACCAGCGCAAACAGACCGTTGCAAACGGAGAACGTTTCATCACGCAGAAACTCAAGGAGATGGAAGTGCGGCTGCTGAGTGCCGAGGAACAGATCAATGCCCTTGAAGCGGACTATCTCAGGAAGTTGAACGAAGTGGTCTCGGCCAATGCGTCACGAATCCTTGCCACCAGCGCTGCGATTGCGCAGGCCGACGTACTTTCAGCCTTTGCAGAGCTGGCGGTGCGGAACAGGTATGTCAGACCGGCGATGCATGAGGGGGATGCGATCGAATTGAAGGATGCACGGCACCCGGTTATCGAGCAGTACCTGAAGGAAGCCGCATTCATTCCCAATGACCTCACCCTGAACAGCACGGACAGGCAGGTCGTCATTATCACGGGACCGAACATGTCGGGCAAATCGACCATCATACGCCAGTCCGCACTCATTGTTATTATGGCGCAGGTCGGCTGTTTTGTACCGGCAGGCACAGCGCGGCTTGGGATCGTCGACAGGGTGTTTGCACGGGTCGGTGCGTCGGACCATCTTGCAAAGGGCCAGAGCACCTTTATGGTGGAGATGACAGAGACCGCCAACATCCTCAACAGCGCCACGGCCAGAAGCCTGATCATCCTCGACGAGATCGGCAGGGGTACGAGTACATACGACGGTATCAGCATCGCATGGGCTGTGCTCGACTACATCGCGAATACCATCGGTGCAAAGACCCTGTTCGCAACCCACTACCATGAGCTGATCGAATTCGGCAACAGCCACCCCAAGGCGGTCAATCAGTCCATACCGGTCAAGCAATGGCAGGGCAAGCTCATCTTCGTGCGTAAGCTCGTTGACGGGGGCTCGAGCGAGAGCTTCGGAATCGAGGTCGCCAAGATGGCCGGACTGCCGGGTGATGTCCTTGCGCTTGCACAGCGGCTGCTGAAGAAGCTGCAGGACGGCGA
>JAJYLM010000107.1 GCA_021787655.1 bacterium | reverse complement strand
ATCAAGTACGGGGTAAACTCCAGTGGGAATCCAGAAATTTTATTACGAAAATGATGAAGAACTGGATTCCCGTTTCCACGGGAATGACATTTTGTGGATTTTCAGAAGCGGCCGCCTTTGGCGGCGGTAGTTTACTCAAATTCTAATGACAAACAATGAAATGCGTTCTATGCCTTAGATGAAGGCTTGTATGGTGAGAAGAAGCATTACGTTCAAACTGATTGTGTACATCATTGTCTTGCTTATCTCTATTCTCGGTGTTGTCCTGTATCTGAATATCGAAGATCAGAAAAAGCAGCTCCTGAACGAGGTAATCCGGGGGGCTACACAGTTCAGCGATACGGTCATCAAGAGCACAAAATACGATATGCTGATGAACCAGCGGGGGAATGTTTACCGCATTATCAAGTACATCGGCATGCAGCCCGGCATCAGCAGGGTGAGGATCTTCAACAAGGACGGTTACATCATGGTGTCAACGGACCCTGAAGAGATCGGTAAATTCGTCAACAAGAACGAAGAGCAGTGTTATGCGTGCCATGCAGTCGGCAAGCCCCTCGAAAAGCTCTCCACCCCAAAGAGGACGCGCATCTTCAGCCTCGCAAACAACAGCAAGGTACTGGGCATGATTACCCCCATTTACAACGAGCCTGAGTGTTCGTCTGCATCCTGCCACGCACATCCGGGCTCTCAGAAGGTGCTGGGCGTACTCGATATCGGCATGTCCCTGGACACCATTGAACACGAGATCAAAGGCATGGAAATCCGTTCGATCCTGATTGGAGCCGTGACGATATTCTTCCTCAGTGTTCTCATGATCCTGATCATCAAGGGCATCATCGATACGCCGATCAAAAAGCTGATAGCCGGGGCGAACCGGATAGCCGGGGGAAACCTCGACGAGCAGATCGTCATCGGCAGCCGTGATGAGATGGGCGAGCTTGCAAAGGCTTTCAACGGCATGATGCATAATCTGAGCGATGCGAAGAACGAGCTGCTCAACCTCGTCGAAACGCTTGAGAACAAGGTGGAGGAAAGGACTCACGCTCTGAAGGCAGCACAGGACAATCTTATCAGGTCAGAAAAGCTTGCGTCCATCGGCAAGCTGTCGGCAACTGTTGCACACGAGATCAACAACCCGATCACCGGGGTGCTTACCTATATCAAGCTGATGCTCAGGAAACTGCAGCACGGTGATACCGGCGAAGAAGACATCCGCACGTATATCGGGTACCTTTCCATCATGGAACGGGAGACCGAACGCACGTCCGGTATCGTCAAGAACCTCCTTGATTTCTCCCGGCAGCGGGAGCCGCACTACAGGCTGACGGACATCAACGCGATCATCGAAGAAACCCTGATGCTGGTCCGCAACCAGATCAACCTGCAGGACATCACGGTCGTCAAGTCGTTGTCTGCTGTCCCGCAGACCATGGCCGATGCAGACCAGCTCAAGCAGGCGTTTATGAACATCATCATCAATGCCTGTGAAGCGATGAAGGAGGGGGAACGGAAGCTCTCTGTTGAAACGGTGTTTGATCCGGAGAAACAGGACATCAGGATTACCTTTCAGGACACGGGAAGCGGCATACCGGAAGAAGATATCAATAAGGTGTTCGAGCCTTTCTATACGACAAAGGAGAAGGGTACGGGGCTTGGATTGGCGGTGGTCTACGGCATTATCACCAAGCACCAGGGCAAAATAGACATGAGCAGCAGCAAAGGGAAAGGGACCGCAGTGCGGGTGTCGATACCCCTGCATGAAGAGAAGCGGCCGGCAACATAATTGACGGATGGCGTATATTTACCTACAACCATACGATGGTTGCGATGATGACATACTGCGGGAGATTGCACAAAGGATTATGGATACCATGAACATTCCGGTGCGGGTGTTGCCCCCGATAAAAAACCCTGTTGAAGCACTCGACCGGGACAGGAAACAGTACTACTCTACCAGGATACTGCGGTCCATCGTCAACAGCCTCGATCCTGACGCACTCAGGACCGTCGGGATTACGGATGTCGACCTGTTCATACCTATCCTGACCTATGTTTTCGGCGAGGCACAGCTCGATGGAACGGCAGCCATCGTGTCCGGGGCACGGCTGCGGCAGGAGTACTATGGGTTGAAACCGGACCGGCGTTTGTACGCCGAGCGGCTGTTCAAAGAGGTTATGCACGAGCTCGGGCATACCTTCGGGCTTACCCACTGCGATCTCGAACACTGCGTCATGCACCTGTCGAATACCGTGGCAGGTGTCGATAAGAAAAGGGCGGACTTCTGCACGAACCATTGGGACGAGGTGGGGAAAAAATTAAAGGAATTGGAGAGAGCCTATGGCACGTAAACCAAGTATCATGATAGTTGACGATGAAGAGATAGTGAGGACGTCCCTGTCGAGCTGGCTGCTCGAGGACGGGTATGATGTCCTGACGTTCGAGAGCGGGAAGCTGGCCCTCGAAGCGCTGGGGAAAAAGCAATTCGATCTGATGCTCGTCGATCTCAAGATGCCCGGGATGGACGGACTGGAACTGATGAAGGAAGTGAAGAAATCCCTGCCGGACATGCCGATCATCATCATGACTGCCTACGCAACGGTGGACACGGCGGTCAAGGCCATCAAGGAAGGCGCATTCGACTATCTGATGAAACCGTTCGATCCGGAGGAGATATCCCTCACGATCAAGAAGATCATGAAACAACAGATGCTCGAACAGGAAAATGTGTACCTGCGCAAAGAGCTTGCGAAACAGTTCCAGTTCCATCAGCTTTACAGCAAGAACAAGAAAATGCAGGAGATCTTCGAACTCATCAAGACAGTGGCAACAACGGATGTCACGGTCCTTATCCACGGCGAGACCGGGACCGGCAAAGAGCTCATTGCACGGGCAATCCATGCAGAGAGCCTGAGGAAGGACCGGCCGTTCATCCCCGTGTCCTGTGCATCTCTCACGGAGACCCTCCTCGAGAGCGAGCTGTTCGGCCATGAGAAGGGCTCGTTTACCGGTGCGTCGAACATGGTGAAGGGGATGTTCGAAATGGCAGACCGGGGCACTATCTTTCTCGACGAGATAGGGGACATCAGTCCAAAGCTGCAGATGGACCTGCTCCGTGTCCTCGAGACAAAGGAGATCGTGCGTATCGGGAGTGCCGTGCCGATACCGGTCGATGTCAGGGTCATCGCTGCAACGAACAAGGACCTCAGGAAGGGGATCGAAAACGGTACGTTCAGGGAAGACTTGTTTTACCGGCTGAACGTCATAACGGTCGACATCCCGCCGCTGCGGGAAAAACCCGAAGACATTCCCCTGCTGATCGATCAGCTCATTGAAAAGGTGAACATCGAAACCGGGAAATCCGTCAAACGGGTGAGCGAAGACGCCATGGCATTACTCATGCAATACCGGTGGCCCGGCAACATCCGGGAGTTGAAGAATGTTATCGAACGGAGCGTGGTTCTGGCGAAAGAAGACATCATAACATTGAACGAGATCGGCCCCTGTGTGGGGCACATCAGCCGGGCTCCGGCTGCCGCGGGCGACCTGTCGCTTGAGTCCATGGAACGAAGCCATGTGGCAGCGGTGCTGAAGCAGAACAACTGGAACATCAGTACGTCTGCGCAGATCCTCGGAATAGACAGGACAACCCTGTACAAAAAGATCAAAAAGTATAACCTCGAACAGGACAAATAATAAGGCGCCATGGAAAACAAGACCAATTTCTGGGAACATATCGAAGAATTAAGAAAACGGCTCATCATGGCAGTCCTCTTCGTGACGGTTGGGGCGACAGCCGGTTTTTATTTTGCTGAAGACCTCCTGAAGCTCGTGGAGTTTCCCCTCAATGACCGGTTTCACGTCATGCTGCACGCACCCTATATCCAGCTCATTCACAATAAGCCTCTGAAGCTCGTCTTCATTACACCCATCGAGGCGATCTGGACGTACCTGAAGCTCGGGGTGATAGCGGGGCTGGTCATTACCCTGCCGCTGGTACTGTACGAGCTGTGGCTCTTCATCAAGCCCGGGCTCTATCCTCAGGAACGCGCGTATGTCCGGCTGTTCGTCATCGCGGGCGGCGTGTTTTTTCTGATCGGCGGGGCATTCAGTTTTTTAATTATTCTGCCGTTCGCAATTCACTTTCTGCTGGGTGTCGGAGGCGGTACACTGATACCCATGCTCAGTGTCGGCGAATATGTCGATTTCTGCCTCCAGTTCATGCTCTCATTCGGGCTTATCTTTGAACTTCCCTTCGTTATCCTGATCCTCGTTGCTCTCGGTATTGTGACGCCCCAGGGACTTGCCGCAAAAAGACGCTACGCGATTGTTGGTGCATTTATTCTCGGGGCTGTGTTCAGTCCGAGTCCGGACGTATTCAACCAGACACTCGTGGCTGTCCCGCTGATCATGCTGTACGAACTGGGTATCCTCCTCGCGAGGATATTCGTCCGGAAGCGGAAAAAGACAGGGGAACAGCCATCCATCTGAACGGCCTGAGTTGCATTTGCCGGGTGCAAGAACTATATTTTAAAATAAAAAAATGGAGAATAAACCGATGAACCCTATGGACCCGATGAAATCCATGGACGCGATGAAACCGATGGACCAGATGAACCGAATGCAGATGATAAAGAGTAAAATAGATTCACTGCCGCAGGGCAGCGTATCGCCGTCACGCCATTACTGGTGCGTGACCTGCAAAAAATTCTTCGTTCTCGATAAGCCCGAATGCCCGTACATGTCAGGTATGTGCGTCAATACGCCCATTGCGGTAGAAAATTTTGCACCGGAAAGTACCGAGGCGCTGGAGAAATTCGGCCTGTTTTACCCGAAGATATCCCAGAGGATCATGAGCAGTATGATCAAGGACAACTATCAGGAGACCGGCAGAAAACTGGCGGAGATCTACCTTGGTTTTCTCGAAGAATGGAAGTTCGCACTCACCCGGCAGCAGCCACTGCAGACGATCAAAAGCTTTCTTATTCTGGTGTCCGGCTGTGAGACAGCCCAGAGGATCAACGGACAATCGGTCACCTTTGTCCTTATGGACGCGGGCAAGATATGGGACAGGGAAAAGATCCAGGGGCTCCTCGGCGGCGGACTTGCACTGCTGAAACAGAGGCTGGCTGTTGAGCGCGACCTTGCCCTGGATTTCATCGATATTCTGGGAGAACGGGAGATGGGCAAATACTACTGTGCAAAGTGCGGCATGCTGTTCGAATTCGGGATGCGCAGGGACAGTGTCACCTGCCCGCTCATGTCGCAGAAATGCATGTTCGATCCGCAGCATATAGATAAAGCTGCGTTTACCCCGGACAAGCTCGTCAAGCAGCTCGATATAACGCCGGACATTTACCGGAGGTTTATCCGGGGGATCCCGCAGGGAGCTGTACCGTCCGAAGCAGTCAGCAGGATTCTTGAAGAATGGAAGATTACCGGTCAACAGGAGGAAATTCTGAAAAGACTGGTAGAGGACTGACAGCTATGGTACAGGGGAACAGAGGTCGCATAACATGGCACAGGTAAAGGGTATTTTAATCCTCGGATTAATCAAATTTCTGAAAAAGGGCATGAAAGAGTCCCTGCCGCAGGTGACAGGGATGATGTCCGCAGATACGAAACGCTATCTGGACGAGCATATCAGTCCGGCAGGGTGGTACCCGTATAAAGTACTCCCGGAGTTACTGCGGATCGTCGACAAGATTGCCGGCAAAGGCGATCTTTCGTTTTGCAGGGAGCAGGGGCGGCTGTCTGCACAGCATGACCTGTCAACCATCTTCAGCAGCATGATCAGCAATACCGATCCGCAATTACTGCTGACCAAGGCAGTGACGATATGGAGCAGCTATTATGATACCGGGAAGACGGAGATGCGCCTCGAAGGCAGCGACGGGTTAACTATGCTGATAAAAGACTTTCCGGAGATCGACAGGGCGCACGTGATCAGTACGCAGGGATGGCTCGAGCAATTTCTCATAATGTGCAGGTATGAGGACGTGAGATCCGAGATCGTCCACTGCCAGTGTTCGGGGGATCCGGTTACCGAGCTGCGCTTCTGGTTCAGGCGGTAAACACCCGGTCATGAGTACGCAGGGTCACGAAAAGGCAGTTCTCCTGCTCGCGTTCGGCGGTCCGGAATCCATGGATGAGGTAGAGCCCTTTCTCAGGGAACTCATGGAAGGCAGGCAGATTACACCCGGCCAGATCGAGTCAGTCAAACAACGCTACCGGCTGATCGGCGGAGGTTCGCCGTTGAAATCCATAACAGCACAGCAGGCGAAAAGCCTCGAGGCTGCATTCAACGAGTCCGGCCCTGCATACCGGGTGTTTGTCGGGATGCGGTATACGCCGCCGTTTATTGAACAGGCTGTCGACGGGATCCTCTCGCTCGGTATCCGCGATCTTGTTGCGCTGCCGCTGTCGCCGTACTACAACAGTGCAAGCACAGGAAAGTATCTGCAGAAGCTCGAACAGGCGGTGGGCGGAAAACAGCTGCATACAAGAGTCATCAGGAGTTATAATACCAACCCGATCTTCATGAACGCCCTCGAGCAGTCCGTCCGCGAAATCATCAAGGACATCGACAATCCGTATGTCATCTTCAGTGCACACAGCCTGCCTGCTGCCACCGCACGGGCGGACGGCTACGTGGATCAGCTGGAGCAGACCTTGGGCTTGATGGTACAGCACCTCTCATTATCTCGCTTTGCCCTCGGATTTCAGAGCAGGGGCATTGCAGGCGGCGATTGGCTTGGACCGGACGTGAAAGAAATCCTGGAACGGTGCGCGAACAACGGGGAAAAGAATATCGTTGTCGTTCCGTACGGGTTTGTTTCCGATCATGTGGAAACGCTGTACGATATCGATATCGTGTATAAGGCCTCTGCGGTGTCCCTGGGGTTGAACTTCTTCCGCGCTCCCTCGCTCAACGCGTCACCGCTCTTTATTCAGGCACTCAAGGATGTCGTTGCCGGGACATGAAGAAATCCATCGTTATCATAGGAGCGGGTATATCCGGACTGTCTGCCGCGTACCGGCTGAACAAACTTAAATCGCAGGGAGGCATCGATCTGGACATTACTGTTGCCGAAAAAGCCGACTCGCCGGGCGGTACGATACGGACCGAGCAAACCGGCGGATTTGTGATCGAAGGGGGACCGGACTGTTTTTTTGCCGAAAAACCGTACGCAGGTATGCTCGTCAAAGAACTCGGCATCGCTGACAGGCTTATTGGAACAAACAACAAGAACCAGGGGACCTATGTATTATGGCACCGGAAACTGCACAAGCTGCCCGAGGGTGTTGTGCTGATGGTCCCTACACGATTTGCTCCCTTCGTCACGAGCACCCTGTTT